>CAYOHD010000023.1:0-9057 GCA_964403705.1 uncultured Bdellovibrionales bacterium
CATCCAGATATGCCGCTCCGCGCGCTGTACATTTCCAAAGCCACCGGCAAACCCGCCCTCACGCATACCGAATCAGAAGAACTCCTCGAGATGCGCCCCATCATGGATGCCCTCATCACTCTCACGGCAACACTCTCACACCCGCTTTGATTCGAGAGATGATCAGGAGTACACTGGAACAGATAATTCGTTAGGTAATACATGACCTATGACGCGTCATATCATTGAATCACAACAATTTGACCGAGAGAGTATCAGTGAAATTTTTACACAAGCGGATACACTCGAACACACACGTGATCAATCCCTTACGGGAAAAATCCTCGCCTCTCTCTTCTATGAACCGAGTACTCGCACTCGGTTTTCTTTTGAATCAGCCATGCTGCGACTTGGCGGCAGCGTCATCACCACCGAAAACGCAAAAGAATTCTCTTCGGTTTCCAAAGGTGAAACGCTCGAAGATTCCATTCGCATCGTCAATACCTATGTTGATGTCATCGTCCTCCGACACGATGAAGAAGGTGCATCCAAAAGAGCCTCCCTCGTATCCACAGTACCCGTTATCAATGCTGGAGACGGAACGGGTCAACACCCCACGCAAGCCCTTCTCGATCTCTACACCATACAACGCGAACTCGGCAAACTCGATGGCATACACATCGCCTTCGTCGGTGATCTCAAACACGGCCGCACCATTCGTTCGCTCTCCTATCTCCTGGGAAACTATACTGATATCACCATAGATTTTGTCTCTCCTCAGGGACTCAGAGTGGGTGACGATATCAAACAATACCTCACCGAACATCACGTGACATTCCGAGAAACCGAAGATCTCGACGCTCTCAAAAGTACTGTCGACGTTCTCTACCAAACACGCATTCAGAAAGAACGCTTCAAAAACAGAGAAGACTATCAAAAATTCAAAGGCTGCTATCAGATTGATCGGAAATTCGTCGACCAAATGAAGGATCAATCCATCATCATGCATCCTCTCCCACGCGTTGATGAAATTCTCCCCGAAGTCGATGCCTCCCCTCGCGCTGTCTACTTCAAACAAGCACATTACGGTCTTCTTATCCGCATGGCTCTCCTAAAAAGACTCTTTATCTCCTAGACGTTTCTCATTCAACTATGACCAAAACACTCATCTTCACTTTTCTCTTCATTGGGAGCGTCATCGGAGGCTACATCCCTCTTCTCTGGGGCGGAAGCATCTTCTCATTATCCTCGATACTCTGGAGCACTCTTGGTGGCTTTGCCGGCATCTATGTCGGCTTCACCATCGGCCGAAAAATTGACTGAGCGGCACTTACGAAAAGCTCATTGACGGGAAGAATAATGTCTCTTACAATGCAGCTGCTGATAAAATCCCTTATTGGCAGTTTTTTAAGCAGAGAAGGAGCACACCGTGAGTCATTTAACAAGTCGGTTCCACCGTCGACCTTACATTTCCGAATATAGCCTTGAGTGTATTCACCAAGGCAAAGTTCGAGACACCTTTGCTCTTCCTCGGTATCCCAACCTCCTACTGGTTGTCACTACCGACCGGATAAGCACGCACAATATCGTGCACGAAAGTACTATCCGAGGAAAAGGCTATGCCCTAAACCAGATGGTGATTTTCTGGATGACACAGGAACTCCTCAGAAACATCCCGAACCACCTCGTCGCCTTCGGTGACAAAATCAATCACTTCCTACCCACCGGCCGGTACCCGGTGGATCTGCGCGAGCGGGCGATCGTGGTCGAGAAACTCAACATACTGCCCGTGGAATTCATCTTCCGAAACCGCATGGCAGGAAGTCTCTGGAAAGACTTCTACTCGAAAGGAATTCCAGACCCATACGGACTCAATCTCCCGACAGGCCTCAAGCTCATGTCCCCGTTCGAAGAAACCATCTTCACCCCGACGGACAAATCGGAGACTGATGAACCGCTCAACGCCAAAGAAACGATGCGTCGCTACGAACAAGCCTATCAACTCGCGCTCCAAGCATACGAAATGGGACGGGCGTTCGCGCTAGAGCGCGGCATCGAGATCATCGACGGGAAATTCGAAGTCGGTTCCGATGCGAACGGCAATCTCATGCTCGCTGACGAGTGCCTGACTCCGGATTCATGTCGTTTCGTCAGAAAGGGAAGGATTACCACCGGAGAAGATCCTGAATGGATGGACAAGCAGTACGTGCGCGAAACGGCCGAACGACAATGGGGAGACAGGAAAAAGACTCCTCTCCTGATTCCGCCAAAAGTCATGCGCGAAACATTAGCTCGCTACAAGAAGATCGCCAAGATGCTGACCGGCCAAAGCGTCGACGATTTTTTAAGGAGCCTGTACAAACCGGCCTGACTTTAGCCGACCTCCATCCAAACAATGTCCGACACATCAGGAAAGGATTCCCATAAGTATGAAAAAACGGAACCAGAAAGGATGCTGCCGCGAAACGTCGTACGAAATACGAATCACCGGCCCGGAACTCGATATCGCGAAACTTCTCAAGCGAGCCTTCGGTATCGGGAAGAGATTTCGGAAGAAAAAACACCGGAAAAAATAGACATTGCCTCATTTTGTGCGGACCACCCCTGGTCCGCATTTTCTTTTGATTTTTCGCGCAAAAAACGCTAGGATGCAGGTAGAAGAAAAATACAAACACCACCCTCAACACTATGGAACTTTTCCTTTCGTTCATCAACACTCTTGGACTCGTGTTGGCAGTCGGCTCTTCTACCTACGCCATTACTTTTTTTCAACAATCTATTCTTGATGGTCGAATTGATAAAACCGAGCAACGATTCCTCCATACCGTCTATTTTATTCTTCGACTGGGCATGGTGCTCCTGGCTCTCTCCATTCTCTTCCGAATGGCAGATATCGCATTGACTCATGTACCGCTCTTTTCTGACCAAACACTTTGGTTTCAGTTCACACTCCTCCTCATGGTCAATCTCAATGCCATCCTCATGGATCGACACCTCATTCCCATGTGGCTCGGTCCGGCTATCGCTGGTGCTTCTTGGTATGGCTATTTCTTCTCTGTCATTCTCGAGCCATTCGCTATTCCTTTTCCTTTCCTGATCATATATTGGCTCTGCCTCATCGTTCTCTTTATTCTCTTGCTTCGCATCCTGAGAGAATATATCCCACACACAAAATAGATTTTGCGCATCAGCTCGAACAAATTGACAATACGCAGAAAAACCGCTACATTCTGGTTGCAGTTTTTTTCCCAATTTGATCCGAAAGGAGACGTGCCATGTTCTGCGTGTTGATCCGAATCATATCCGCCATTGCATTGGCGACTCTTCTGGCTATTCCGCCGAGCTACGCTCAGCAATATCGCCAGCCAACTCAACAGGAAATTGTTGGTGCGCGCGCACTCAAGGAACAGACGACGAGTGCTCTTCGTTTGCCTTCAAACGCCAGCTGGAACCAGATTTATCTGGCATTTTTTAACCAGTCTCGTGTCGCCATATGCGATGAACTCAAGAATAAGGGACTGAAGGGATCTTGCGACTGGGATACAATCATGATTATTTCGATCGCCACCAACGACCCCGAAATCAAGGCGCAGTCATCAGCCGATACCATCGTAGCACTCACAGCGATGAAGATTATCCAGATTAAGTCGATGCTTGCAATTGGGTGCCCGCTGCTCAATGTCGAATCTTCATGGGAAAATCTCCTGATATGCGGAATACATCAAGAAGATACCACTAGACGGAAACAACTCAATTTCCCGCCGGGGGAACACCCGTCGAGATGGTAGACTACGTCTGGAAGAAAGAAAGGGTGTCCTCGAAAGACAAGCCCGCCGCATCGCCATTGCCACTCCCACTCAGGAAACCAACCATTTAAAATCGTGTCCTTCATGATACTCGTCCGTTCGCGCTTCAACAGGAGAACCACTCTCGGCAGTCCCGAGCCAATGGTTCTCCTCTTTTTTATATAGTTTTAGATCAACTTGGCGAGATCGAGTTCCTCATCGATACGAATCTGCGCTACAAAGTCTGGAACATGCGAGACAAAAATCATCGCACCCTCATATTCATCAAGTGCTTTGGCAATCACTGGCAGATGGCGAAAGTTGATGTGATTGGTTGGCTCGTCGAGAATCAACAATTGCGGTCGAGTCAACACCAATCGAGCAAATAGGAGTAATCCCTTCTGTCCTTCTGAGAAACTCGCCACTTTATTATTCAGCAATTCACCAGAAATCAAAAAACTTCCTGCGGTTCGAAAAATATCTTCTTTCGTCCCTTCTTCCATCACCTCTTCCAATGCCTGAAAACCAGTCCGGTCAAAATCCAGTGTCGAAAAATCCTGCCGATAATAGCCAACTTTGATTCCCGGCGTGATTTCGGCTCGTTCGGTATTTCCGGAAGCAATTTCTTCCAAAAAAGTACTCTTGCCGATACCATTCGGTCCCGAAACAATCAGGTGCATCCCTCTTTTCAGAGTCAAATCAACACGCTTGATATTCGCTCCGAATTCTCCCACCAGCGAAACCGTTTTCAGATGAATGATTGGTCCAGCGACATCGGGAAATGGAATACGAAAATTCGGCAGTGTTTTGTCCTCACGACGAATATCCACCTTATTCTCTTCGAGTTCTTCAGCCAAAGTGCGCATACGCTTCGCTACGCCACGAAGCTTTCCTCCCTTATTCGCAAAAACATTCGCCTGCTCCTTCTTCTCTTTAATCGTCCGCTCTAGACGGACATTCTCACTTTGTTCTTTCTCAATACGCTTTTTGATTTCCTCGACGACGTCATAATAATCACCGGCATACTGTTCCAGTGTATGCGTATGCACGTCAAGATACAACACGCCCGCAGTAAAAGCATTCAAAAAATCAGCATCATGCGAAATCACAAGCACGGTTTTCTCATACTCAATCAAGAACTGGGTCAAATGAGCAATGCCTTCGTAATCCAGATTATTAGTCGGTTCATCAAGAAGCAAGATATCCGGATTCTGAATCAACGCTGAAGCCAGGAGTAAACGCGCCTGCTGACCACCTGAAAACTCACGCATTTTCTTTTCGAGCGGTGGCATAGGCAGATTGACCGCGTTCAACACACTGGCAATCAATTTTGGGAGATTCCACTGCTTCTCCGAGAAAAACTGCCCGAAGAACTCTTCAACCGTAAACGCGAGTTGCTCCCGAGGGATAGTCTGTCGGCCAATAGCCACCGTTGCCCCCCGATCAAGCGAAATACGTCCGCTCTGTGGCTTCAACTCTCCCATAATCAGCTTGAAAAGCGAACTCTTCCCAGCGCCATTCTGACCCATGAGTGTCAGTTTCGCGCCCGTCCGAATCGCAAAGCTCACCTCCTCAAGCAGAGGCTTCTTGTGCTGATATTCAAATGTCACCTTCTCAAACCGGAGAACGACACTATCCTTAGCCATACAAAAAAAGAAAAATACTCAAAAAAAATATCCGCCCCATGGCAGGAACCATTGTGACACACAATCATAGCTCTTGCAAGCCTCACGTTGACAGTACTCTTTTTATTTGCTATAATATATGGTTCAATGGATTTTTGTTTCAACACATCCTCTTGAGCAAATTTCGCTTTTTTAACAACTGTTTGAGGAGTCCACGTGAGCAAAGAAGAGAAAAAATATATCATCCTACATAGCAGTTCGAGAAACAAGAGGATTCATTCTCGAATCCTGCATATCAACCTGAAATCCCATGAAGGCAGGGCTCTCTACGATTCGCAGCTTATCATCATAGCCGCCAACAAAGATGGACTCCCATTCTGCCAAGAATGGTACTGCAGTATTGAGTCCAATAACGTGTTCTCCGCCACCGCAACACGGCTACTCAGAGAGATGCTAGATGGTTTCTGCAGTTTTACCGTCTACGAGGCTGTCATCGATTCTGACGGTAATTTCACCCTGGGAGATGAGGTCATCGACCCGAGCTCCATTTGAGCAGCCTCAGAATCAAACGCCGCCAATCCTTCGGGACGGGCGGCGCGTTTTTTTATCCTTTTTTCTTTCACTCCTCCCTGTCTCTCCGAGAATATTAGAGATCATTACCTGAATAGGAGAGGTCAAAGCTTTTGTTTATAAGAGGGAAATCAGGTACGATATCACGCGTCAGAGCATGCGGCACCACTTGCCAGTTAATAAATGACGGGTCACGTACTTTAACGCGAGAAAATGTGCCATCCGCACCCGTCGCAACAAAAGTCACAATATCGCCACGCCAACCTTCGACCATACCAAGCGCCATACGATTAATCGGGAGTGTCCCAATAGAGGTCTGACAGGCTGAATGCTCAAAAGGCAACAGTGCTAAGACCTGATTCAAAATGCGAAATGATTGATAGACTTCCTTGATACGTACCCAGAAACGAGCATGCACATCACCGTATTCTTCCGTGACCACCGAAAACTGCACCGACTCATACGCCGCATACGGGAAATCCGCTCGTGCATCAATACTCTTCCCCAGTGCTCGGGCTGGGACACCGACCACACCGTAATCGTGAGCAATCTGCCGATCGAGACGACCGGTTTCTTTCAACCGGTTGTACACTGAATCAGAATCTTTCGCAATCGTCACCACTTCTTTGAAATCCGTCTCAAGTAACTCAAGATCATCAGCCAAAGCATCGGCAAGCTTCTCATCCATATCCCGACTCACGCCACCAAATACGATCATTCCTCGAAGAAAACGATTCCCCGCGATACGCTCATTCCATTGCATGATACGCTCACGCAAACGCGCTCCATGACTTCCTCCAAAAGAAAATCCCGTGTCCAACATAATGAATCCGATATCGTTGAAGTGATTGGCTAATCGCTCGAGCTCGGCGCACACCATGCGAATCAGCTTGGCTCGTTCTGACACAGTCACTCCTGCCAATGTTTCAACTGCCTGGGCGAGAGCCAGTGCGTGATGTACCGAACTATCACCGGAAATATGCTCTGCCAAAGACAATGATTTTTCAAGTGGCACGGTCTCAAAAAGTTTCTCTGTCCCTTTGTGTACATACCCGAGCTCCGCCTCAAACTTGATAATTTCTTCCCCCAAAGCACTGAAACGAAAATGCCCCGGTTCGATAATACCAGCATGTACTGGTCCAACGGGAATTTGATAAATCCCCTCACCCTCAACCCCCTGCACTTCCGTAATCGTATCTTCCGTCTGCAATGAAAATGTAGTATTCCACGCGAATTCTTTCCGAAGTGGGTATACATCTTTCGGATAATGCCGATGAAGAATAATTCGGGATGGATCTGGGTGACCAACTGGCTCAAGTCCAAAAAAACTCTTTATTTCTTGTTCGTACAAGGCGAAAGACTGGCTCACAGAGACCAGCGAGGGAAAAGTGGCAACTGATGGATCGACTGTTAATTCTACTGCCAAGAAAAGCATCTCCTTCGGAACTGAAAAAATATATCTGATGATAAAACTTTTCTTGGTACTTCGCTCATCGGTCGCCACCACTGTTTTGAGATCGAGATGTTGTTCTGCTAGTAAACCGTTCACAACTGGGAGAAGGTCTGCCTCTGGAACGGAGACGATAAGCATGTTTGATTCTTGTCGAGACGAAAACCGTTCGAATCCAAAACGAGAGAGAAGTAAGTGTGTATCATGCATAAAACCAGTACGAAGAAATTATTTTGAGCTGATCATATCGGCTGCGTCATGAAGCATAGCCAGCATTGGTTCAGGAAAGAAAAAGCTGATAACTATATACGTACCCATCAAAATGCACAGCGGAACAAGGGTCGACAACGATGCCTCGCCACGCTCGACACCCTCGGTCAGCGGACCAAACAGCATCGGGGATACGTGCCGAAAAAAACCATAGAAAGCCACCGCAAGAGCAATGAGCGCCATCAGCATCACTCCGATATGTGACTCTGCTCCCGCTGAGAGAATCAAGAATTTAGAAAAGAACATACCGAATGGCGGCAATCCAGAAATCGCCAAAAAGCCAGCGAGAAAAAGTCCACCCGTAATAGGCAGAGCCTTCATCACGCCTGAGACATTTTCAAATTTCGTCGATCCAAAACGAAGCAGGATATTGCCGGATGCGAGAAAAAGCAATACTTTTGACAACGAATGATAGAGCATGTGAAACAGAGCCGCCAAAATACCGACACCCCCCAAACCAATGCCGAGCGCGATAACACCCATGTGTTCAATACTCGAATAAGCCAGCAGTCGCTTGTAGCTTCGCTGGGTGAAGATAATGAGTGCAGCCACGATAATCGAAGCCAGCCCAAAATACATCAACAGTGTTGAGGAAAATTCTCGGCCGATAGAGAGGTCAACTAATCCCTTGAACCGGAGTATGGATATAAGGGCAACGTTCAAAAGTACTCCTGAGAGCAAAGCGGAAATCGGTGATGGCGCCTTACCATGAGCGTCTGGAAGCCAGGTATGCATCGGTACCAATCCGACTTTCGTACCGTATCCAACCAAAACAAATAAGAATGCTACCTTCACTACCACCGGATGAAACTCTGATGCCGCCGCACGAAGATCGGCCCAAGTCATAATGTCTCCACCGATGACTCCTTGCGGCAAAGCGAGGAAAAGGAGTGTCCCCAAAAAACCAATCAGTAAACCGAGTGAATTGATAATCAAATACTTCCAAGCGGCTTCCGTTGCCGTTGGTTTATTGTAAAAACTGATAAGAAACGCCGTCGACAAAGTCGTAGCTTCAATAGCGATCCACATCAGCACAGGATTGGCAGCATTAGCCGCCACCAACATGGCGAACAAAAAAAGCTCAAATAAAATAAAGAATTGTTTGACCCGACGTGGACCAATAATCTGTTTCTTTACTTCCTGTCGTAAATACCCGATCGCATAGAAAGCGACAACGCATCCGACACTCGAGATAAGAGTCGTGAGGAGCAAAGAGAGAGCGTCCAGCGCAAGATACTTCCCAACCACCTGTATCGACCCAGACTCAAAGGTCATGAGGATATGCGCACATAAAACGGCGCCAACACGGGCAGCTACTTTTACAGCGCGCTCAATCGAACGACTCTGAGTCGGTTTCAGAAATGCCACAAAGAGTGCG
>CAYOHD010000024.1:0-8786 GCA_964403705.1 uncultured Bdellovibrionales bacterium
GTGTATTTTTGCTCTCATCGATCACTATTTTAGTCTCTCCCTCTCCGAGATCGGACGCAATCATATCATTTGTCACCACAGCGCTATACTCAATCTCATTCCCTATACTGTCATCAGGATTCTCGTACCCGAGCAATGAAGCCAGTTTTGGTGTCACCAAAATCCCATTGGGAACAGCGAAAAGTTCATCCCTCGTCTCCTGACGAATATCTGTGCGAGCAAGGTCGAGAAAATGGCGGCTAATCGCATTCAGAGTCACATCCGTCTGGGAATCGCCATTCACGAATTTGCCCCCGACGCTGGCACGCACTTCAATCTCCTTGATACCCGCGATATTTCTCATCTTGTTGATAGTAGTCTTATCCAATAAGGCGAAGTTCTCCAGGCTCTTATTGCTAATATCAATAATGTCGCTTGGATTATTCTTCGTCACTTCACGGATCACCATACCTTGTACCCCGAATCCTAGAGCAATCAGAAGCGTAATAATACCAATACCAATAGCCACTCCACCAACGGTCAAAATAGATCGCATGCGATTCGCAAACATATTCTTCCATCCAATAAAGAGGACGGACGAGAGGAGCATGTGTGAGAAATGAATATCTGGAGAAAAGGCAACCTTTGCTCCTCCGAGAGGAATCGATTTCTCAGGAATAATCCCTTCTTTTTCTTTTGTACGCGAGAAAAAACTCATAGGGTCTTTGGTGTTTCTTGCATGGCCTGCTGAACCACATCTTCATCAATCGCACCAATAAATTGCTGATTGATAGCATCGGAGGTTACCTTACCATCAACCATATTGATAATTCTCGATCCAAACTTATACTGATCCATATTGTGCGTCACCATGATAATCGTAATCTGAAATTGCCGAGAGATATTTCCAACCAAACTCATCAATTGCTCTCCTGCTTTAAGATCGAGATTGCCAGTTGGTTCATCAGCAATAATAAACTTGGGATTCAAAAGGAGAGAACGGGCTAGAGCGATGCGCTGCTGCTGTCCACCAGAAAGATCAAACGGGCGATGATTCGCCCATTTCCCCATACCTACCAATTCAATCAGTTTCGCGGCAATAGTAATACTTTCACTAAAAGTTTTTCCTGCGATGACTCCTGGTATCGCGATATTTTCAATCACAGTGAGTGATCTAATCCAAAACGGTTGTTGAGGGACAAAGCCGATATATCTGTTGCGAAAATTCGCCCTCCAGTTCTTGGTCTTCGCCCAAATATCCTCCGTCTCGATAAAAACAGTTCCCTCCGTCGGACTCTCAAGTCCATAAATCGTATGCAAGAGCGTTGACTTACCGCAACCAGATGGGCCGACCAACAACACAAACTCCCCGCGATGAATTTCAAGATCAATACCAAACAAGACAGGAATATCCTGCTCACCAACGTGAAAACTTTTTTTTAGTCCCGTGACTCGGATAACAATTTCTTTTTCTTCTTCAGGCATTTTTTCGCTTTTTATGTTTCCATTCTGCCTCCATCGAAAACACTCACCCCTAATGACAAAAAGGGTGCCCGCTCTTCTTTCTAGTATACCACTAATTTACTCTTAATTCCCACCAAGCCGCGACATCCATCCGAAGTTATTCAAGAAGGTTCTTGTAATAACTTCGGTAGCATTCGCTTTAGACTGTTCTACGGGCACCGTTGATGGATCGGTCACGGTTTTGTTGCCCGCTTCATCATACACTTCTGCTTGATAACTATACACATCCCCTGCTTCAGCTGGAATAGTAATAAGATGATAGGTGTTCAGCGAATCATCATTGGTTGATTGTTCAAATGATTTAGTCACGATTCCTTTGGCATACACTACATGGAGACGGGAAGGTTCATCGGTTTCAATCTTGATATACACACTTGCCTGCGCGTTATTCCCTCGACCTGATACCCGACCCATCGCCTTGTTTGAGAGCACCTTTGGTGGACGCGAGTCTGTGCGCGTCGTAATCTTCTGTTCAAAGGGCTTCGCCTGAATATTATGTATATCCATTCCAGTAATAGTCACCGTGTATTCGACGGCCGGGTCCAAATCAGAGATTTCTGCAGAATGTTCCGTCCCGAGCTCCTCGGTCAAGTATGTATGATTCTCAGAACTACCAGCTGATTTATAGTATATGAGAGTTGAGGTCGGCACATTGGTCGTATAGGCAATCACGATAGTTGGCAGATCAACATCTTCCTTATTTTCTACGCTCACATTGGAAACAATTGGTTCTTCCGGGGTACTGAAAGCGTACTCATCGGAAGAAAAGGTATTCAAATCACCATCGATACAGCTAATCTGCGCTCGATAATCTGATGCTGGGCTCAACTGATCGATTTTCTGGACATGCCCGGATCCACTCGATTTTTCCTCAATACTGAATGAACCATATTTCAGAGTACAAGTAGCACTCACATTCGTTGTCCAGCTGATGTATGCCGTATATAACTGAATATCAGTCACGGTAACATCGGAAATGACCGGAGGTGGCAATGTCGTAAATGTCTCAATCTCTGATGTTCCGATATTTCCATCAGGATCAATGTACTTCGTACGATAGAAATACTTCGTACCGGCATCCAGCCCTTTTACTAAAACGCTATGAGAGGTCACCGAATCAACCTGTCCCGTTGTTTCCCCAAGTGAAATGGATTTCCCGTATTCAATAAACGAGCTTGCTACACGGTCAGTCGCCCATGTGAATGAAGTCTGGAAAGACTGCGTCTCATAACTCGGAGTACCGACGAGCTTTGGTGCTGATGTATATTTTCCCGTTGGGACAATAGAAACAGTCGAAGATGCTGCAGAATAATTACTCGTCTTGTCTTTGGACTTCACATAATAGTAATACAGCTTACTCTCCAAAGTCGTGTCTCCTGATGGCAAGAGAATTTCCCCTGAATCTACATAGGCGCTTCCCGTGGTTTTTGCTACTTCGGTAAACGTCACGTTGTCTTCAGAGCGATAAATGACAAATCCATCAAAGTTCGCGAGATTCAAACCATCCGGACGCACCCACTTCACCGCAATTCCATATTTTGCATTCTCTCTGTCTGAGGTATCGAAAATCTGAACCTTACCTGGAATAGGAGGATTACTCGTATTGGCAGTAAATGAAACTACCGCGTAATTATTGTATTCGATGTTCCCTGCCTCATCTTCCGCAACTACGAAGAAGAGATTTTCGCCTTTTTGAGTCGCAAAAGCACCCGGACCAGCAGAAGTCAATGCTGTAGCCACTGTATTGTTGACCGTCGGAAGTACGTTAATAGAATAATGATATATCAACTTCGTTGGATCACCCACAAAGGATGCAGGAGCACTCCAGGAGAATGCGAAAGAGTTATCCGAGGAAGTCGCCGGGGTAGCCACGAGACTCTGCGGAGGAGTCGGTGCGCTCGCGCTGTAATAATATTCTTGCATCAACGGAGATGAGGCATTACCCGCGGCATCAACTGCTCGCAAATAGAATTTATTCTTCCCTGATTGATAGGCTCCCACCAGGTGATCTGCATTTGGAATCGTCACCTGAAACTCGCCCGGATCATTGATATCTACCCATACGCCAGGTGTATCACCGTCTGTCCGATACTGGAATTTCACCACACCCGAATAGTCATCCGCTACGTCTGCTGCCCAAAGAAACGCGTAATTATCCGTAGCTGTATATCCGGTCGGTGTAACAGATATTGTGGTCGGATTGGTAGGGGCAGTGGTATCGTACTGATACGTGAAGGCTTCGTAATTCGCAACAGGAATCATGCCCGCGAAATCAACCGCTTTGATCTTCAAATAGTATGCCTGACCAGGCACCAGCCCTGATGCGGTATAGGTTGTCCCGGTCTGAAAATTTCCGTTTCCAAAAGCATCCGCGCCACTATTGGTCCCAAAATAGACATAATAACCAGAGATACCTGAGCCACCCGCGGTATCAATAGCCCCTCCCACCGCCTTGGCCGCTGGCCAGACAAAACTTGGAGCACTCTGACTACTCCATGCTCCAGGAGCAATTGGCGTGACATGAGAGATATCTGTGTATGCCGTAACCGAACTTGGATTGGACGGCGCGTCCACATCCTGATAATACCGAACCGTGATATCGGTGATATTTGGCGAGAATATCTGATCAGAAGAAGAAAGCGTCGCCCTCACCTGAATAAACGGATTCGGAGGTGAATCGATAGTCAAGGTATGCGTCGTTCCGACCACCGAATCATTCAAAGCGGCTGTCCAACTCGACCATCCCACACCATCCGCTGAGGTTCGAGTCTCAAGAGAAACAAAAGTATTGGCGGGAGTCGTATAATTGACCACCAAATTGGTGAAGTGGTATACCGCGACCAGATTCATTGATGCGGTCGTAAAAGTACCCGTTTTCGCGAACCCAGTGGTTCCTCCAGAGGATCCGACAAGATAGCTATAAAGACCATCAGCATATGAGTTGGTTCCTGCTCCGGAAATAATCCAGTTCTTATTGCTGCTATAAGCACCCACACCACCCGTAGTCACCAAAGCGGGGACCTTGAGCGCGGGTGTCGAACTTACCGTCTGCCATGACCCTGGAGTGGCTTGGGCTGTGTCATACCGATAGTAATCATTTGTCCCAGCGCCACGCGCCACGTACAAATATCCATCTCCTGGATCAGTCAGACTACTTCCTGCTCCAGCGGCGGCAGGCAAGGCGCCAAGCGCTACCCAAGATCCGCCAATCTGAAAGCGACAGGTATTCGCGAATCCGCCTGCCCGAGTGACGTAGACATATCCTCCCTTGTACACTATCTTTGATCCATCACCAATATTCCCCCCACAAGCACCCGCGGTCATCGCTGACATCACTGACCATCGAGAGCCACTCACACCCTGCGTATCATAGCGCCACCACACCAGAGCACTCCCTTGTGAGAGATAGATATATCGACTTCCATCATATGTCATCGATGATCCAGTCGTCACCTGTCCCGGAGGACGATCGGCGGTAATTTCGGTCCAGACATTGGTCGCTATATCGTACGAAAAGAAGTATGTGGTAAAACCAGTGCGTGTAGTACCCAATGCGCCTGGCACATAGTACACCTTCCCCTCGGTCTGATTAAACAGGATGCTCGCGCCAGTAGTCGCACCCACGGGTAGTCGAGCAAGTTCAGAAAAAGTACCTGTGGTCACATTGTACTTCCCAAAGGTATTGTCCGAACCACCACGCACGATATACAAATTCGTCGTATTGTCAGCCGCCATGAAAGTTCCCGTGGTGTATGGGAAGAAAGAATTGGTTCCCGTATTATTTCCTGTCGGTATAGAAGGACCAAAAAACCCGCTCTTTGGAAGTTCCCAGGTGCTCTCCGCAATATTGTACCGATAAAAAGTCGTCGTAACACCACCTCTTTGCAAGTAAACGTATCCATTGTACACCGCAAGTGACCCCCCAGAGCTCACCAGACCTGGTACATTCGGAAGTATCGACCAAGTATTACTCTCAATGTCATATTTATAAAAATTCTGCTGCATATTGGCAGTCGTCGCGTTATTGCCACCGACCGCAAAAATTGACTGTGTCGTCGCGTCAAACGCCAAAGCGCCCCCATCATAAAAGCCTTCCGGAGCTGGGGTCAGCGGTGTCCAGGTGTTCTGTGTCTCACCGTGATCTGCATCCGTATGAATGGAATACTTTGCGAAATAAGGCAGCAAGTTTCCCTGTATCGCATAGATATTATTTCGTTCGTCATACACGCTATCCGCTCCTTCATACACGAATTGACCGTTTACGGTATTTGGATTCCCAAAATCCGCGTTCGGGAGACTTGTCCATCCGCGTGTACAGCCAACTTCTCCATTACAGGTGTCATATCGATAAAAGGCATCGTCATTTCCCGGCATGGCATAGATATACCGAGATCCGTCATATGACGTATTGCCACCATAATCAAAATTCTTTGATGCGCTATCCATAGTCGTCCAGGTATTGGTCGCGATAGTATACTGGAGAAACGATGATTGAAGATTTCCTTTTGCCAGATAGAGATACCCGGGTGGACCCTCGACTAAAGTCCCCCCATTAAACACTGCTGCCGAGAGAGCCGTGACAGCTGCCATGGTCGTCCAGGTATCTGTTTCAATCTCATAGCGGTAAAACGTATTCGTGTTATTACCTGCTGGCGTATAGAGACAGTGATTACTATTCCCCGCGCAAGCTCCCAAGGCCAATTTTGCTCCGTAGCCCACATTCCCTGGTAAAAGAGACAATCGGGTCTGATTCCAGAGTCCGCTCGTATTCGTAAGACTGACTGAGCCATCCGATTTGGCGACCGTATTCGTGAGAGTTCCTGCATTAAATTCCGCTTGAGAGGTAACGGTCTGGCTCAGTGTCGGAGAAGCGCCGTCATACGAATAAGTGAATGCATCCCAGGCCGAGGCACTGATATTACCGTTACTATCCCTAGTCTTGATGCGGAGATAATAAGATTGTGGTGCGTGGAGAACCGTCTGCTCCAGTGCGATATTGGACGTATAATTCAGCCCGGTTTGAAACACACCATCGGATACGGGATCAGCACTGGCATTCGTTCCGAAATACACATAATACCCCGCAACTCCTGAACCACCATCGGTCGCTCCCGACCACTGAAAATACGGATGATCAAAAGCATACGAAGTACCAGAGGAGAGTGTTTCCCCTCCACCGTTCTGAGAGTAAGCATTGATAACTGAGGGATTCACTGGGGCGGTTTCTTCGGAATTATACGCGATCGTAAATTTTCCCACGGTCGGTGTACTGACCCCGTCACTCGTCGCGAGCGTAATTTTTACCTGAATATACCGAGCAGTTGGTGACTGTATCGAATTCCCAGAAAGAGCCTGCCACGCTGACCACGAACTCTGATCATTGCTTGTCCGTGTTTCATACGTAATAGTCGTGTTGGCCGGTACGGTATCAACGGGAGTGAAATTCCCCCAGCTCTCCACATGAGAAAGATCAAAAGTTTTACTGAGATACGTCCCTGACGACAGATAATTCGATGCCGAAGCGGTATAACTCCACATATCAGCCAAACCCTGTCCAGGAGTGCCATAAAAAGACGTCCCACCTGCATACTCAATCGAAGCCCCACTATACGGACCACGAGCGAAGGTATATGCCTGATTGGCAGGTAGTAATCTCCAGGTATCTGTTCCCGGATCATACTCCCAGAATTCATTCTTATAATACCCCGCCAAAGCATAAATCTTGCCTCCGTACACGGTCATATCCGTACCGAAATACTGTGCAAACGGGGTTGCCTTAACTGTGCTCCATGTTCCATTGTACTTCAGCATCGCCGTTTCCCCATTGCCCGGCATCACATAAATATCCGTCCCAATCGCCACGGTTCGAGCCCCGATATTTGGATAATAGTTCACCGTACCAATGGTGATAGTTGAAAGTGTGCTCCATCCAGTCCCTGACACCCAGCGATAAAATGAATTCGTGCCTCCACCTCGAATGGCATAAATAGAATTATCTGAAGCACAGGCCAAACCCGATCCTGCTCCTGCTGCGGCCGGAAGAACATTCGGTGAAGCAGAAAATGTTGTCCAAGCATCCTCCGTATAACGATAAAAGTTCGTGCTCCCTGGCTGAGCATAGTAAGCATTCCCATTACACCACACTCCTTTCGTATCCGTATTCAACGAATATGGGAGTACTGCTTTTGAACTCCAAGAATTATTGGTAACATCGTATCGATAGAAAGCATTCGTCGCGCCTCCACGAGTCGCGTAGACATACGCCGTGGCTCCTGTTTGCCCATTCCACATGAGATCACTACCGGTATTTAGTCCGGCTGCTCCATCCAATACCTGTTTCGGCCCTACCCACTGACCATTCACCCCAAGCGTCGGATCAAATTTCCACATATCCGTCGTATTGAGACCACGAAGAGCATAAATCTTATTCTCCGTACTACTATATGACAAAGAAGGATAATTCGTTGTCATCGGCGCGAATTCATTGGTCCCAGTCATGGAGAGCCACGTGGTGGCTACCACGCTGTAGCGATAGAAAGTGGTGGTACTTCCAGCGCGCAGGACATAGATATAATTATTCGCGAAGACTGCCCGCTGCTCACCCGCGGGAGCGGCTGGAATAGAAGTCCCTGCTGACCAAACATTGGTCGTCATATTATACTTGTACATCTGCACACCAGGTGTTCCACGCAGCGCATACAAAAATCCATCCTGACCGTTAATCAAGTCTCCTCCGACGCCGATAGTACCAGATACCGGCGCACGGTTCAGCCACTGATCTGAGGCAACGTCATATTTGTAGAAATCCGTACTGGTATTGCCACGAGCGAAATACACATCTGTACCATCATTCTCAAGAGAGGCTCCTGAATATGGTATGTCAAGTAGATCTGCCAAACGAGTCCAGGTCTGATTGGCAATGGAGTACTTATAGTATTTGAGAGAGTACCCCCCAAAAATCATATAAATGTCTCCCGTCGCGGAAACATAGCTCATATCAGCACCCAGATAGGCTGGGTGAGGGAGATCGGGAAGGTTTTCCCAAATATTATTCACCGTATCGTATCTCCAGAAAGCCTTATCTGATTGCCCGCGTGTCGCGTAGAGGTAATTTCCTACCAATACAGAAGCATGTCCAGCATTGATAGGCTCCTTGGTCGGTGCCCACACCCTCTCTTTCCAACTCCCTGCTGATTGCAACTGAATCGCATCAGTCGAGCTCAACGTAGTGGTATTTGTCTGTGCGCCTGTCTCCCATTCGGCGCGCGTATCACTCGCTACTG
>CAYOHD010000025.1:0-8784 GCA_964403705.1 uncultured Bdellovibrionales bacterium
TTCTTCAGGTGAAAGGTCATTGTGGAACATGCGGGCATCATCTTTGAGTCCAGAAACCTTCTCAGGAACCCAAAAATTACCAATCATGACCTGATACAGCGATTTGGCCCAGGGGTACTTGGTTGCATTGAGGTTAAAGAGACCTGTAGTAGAGCCTTTGATGATCGTTCGGTGCTCAGTCGTGTCATCTCCTTTTGGATTAAAGAGTTTGTTGGCATGAAGTGTTTCTGACATAGGGGTCTTAAGAGAATGAATGAAGAAAGAGACGGTTTTGATTTTTTTCTCGTAGCGAAGTTAATCTTCGGAGAATATTTCTGAGGAGAAGTAGCTCTCCGTATTCAGAAGAACGGATTTCCTTTTAGCCGCTGCAGCTGACGCAGTCATCTTTTACCTCTCCAGAGAGACTACGAACATAGTAGACGGTTTTGATTTCTTTTTCCCAGGCCTGCATATAGTAGCCATACAGCTGGGCGGGACTCACATGAGACGGATCAATCATCCATTCGAAGCTGATAGATTGATCAACCCATTTGTACACAACGGCAATCAAATCAATGACGTCACTCATATCTACGTGGATATATTCCTTGTAGAACCAAAAATTCTCTTTGGAGAGTTTTGGCGCCACTCGAATAGTGGGAGCCGAAAGATTGGTTTCGACGAAATATCGCTTATAGATTGGCAAGAGTGCGGCAGTGGTACCGACAACACCGGCGGTTGAGGTATTAGGAGCAGGCGCAGTGTGGTAGGCAAAACGCACGCCATATTGCTTCATATCAGCAAAAAGAGTTTTCCACTCCTTCGCAAAGGAGGTGTTTTTTTCATACCAATCAAGTTCTCGTCCTAAGAGACGTCCTTTGGAGTACTCACTTCCTTTGAAAAGGGAGTAGCTCCCCCTTTCTTTTGCGAGATCGATAGAGGCGCGATAGGTATGAAACGCGTAGCGTTCAAAAAGGCGATTGGTTTCCGTTCGAGCTTCTTCGGTATCATAAGCGATTTTTCGGGTCGCTAAGTATTCAGCGAGACCAAGGTATCCAACGCCCACACTTCGATAGCGGAGAGCGGTTCGCTCGGCTTCTTTAATCGGATAGTAGTTTAGGGTGATGACATTGTCTAAGACACGCATCAGGACAGGAAAGACATCGGCAATAACTTCCGGCGTGTTGACAGTGGCGATATTCACTGACGCGAGATTGCATACGACCAAATCACCTGGTTCATAGCGGAGAATAATCTTTCCATCCTCAATGGTTTCTTCCATGAATTTTGAGGCAGAAGTGTTTTGGCAGATTTCGGTGCACAGCTGGGTAGAATAGATGTTGCCAGCATGTTTATTGGGATTGAGCCGATTGACAGTGTCACGGAAAAATACATACGGCATACCCGTTTCAACGGTTGTCTTCAGGAATTTCTTAAAGATTTCCTTTGCCTTGACGGTTTTCTTCATGGTAAGACGGTCATCTCGCTCAAGTTCTTCGTAGAACTGATCAAAACTCTCTTCAAAGTGATCCTGGAGACATTTTCCGTAGAGAGCGTGTACTTCATGCGGGTCAAACAGCGTCCAATCTTGATCTTCGCGGAGACGCTTCATGAAGAGATCGGGAATAGAGATGGCTGGAAAAATATCAAAGGCTTTGGCTCGAATGTCCCCAGTTTCTGTTTGTAGATCGAGAAAATCATAGATATCAAGATGCCAGACATCAAGCGTGACGGAAATAGCGCCCAGGCGTGCACCAAGTTGATTGACCGCGATGGCGGTATCATTGATGACCTTTACCCATGGATTTACTCCGCCAGACATACCTTTGACACCACGGATTGAGCTGCCTCGTGCCCGAATATTTCCGAGATAGACGCCCACTCCACCACCAAATTTGGAGATTTGAGCCATATTTTCCACGGCGTGGTAGATGCCGCGGAGATCATCATCAACATTGATTTTGAAACAACTTGAAAGCTGATGATAATTGGTACGCGAGTTGAGAAGTGTCGGAGTAGGGAGAGAAATGCGCTGTTTTGAACAGTGTTCATATATTTTGAGAGCTAGCGCAAGCCTCTTTTCTTTTTTCTCGGGAATGGCTAAGAAGAGAGCAATAGAAAGATACATCTCTTGCGGTAACTCACGAATCACTTTGTTTGGGTTGAGCAGATAACGCTTGATAAAGGAAACGATGGTTGTGTATTCGTAGTTTTCGTCTGTTTCTTTTGAGAGGTGCTTGCCAGCCTCAAGAATATCTTCTTCAGAATAATATTGATAAAAATCTTTGTAGTAGAGCCCTTTCTCAATATAATGATCAAAATGCGCCTTATAAGCGGCAGCAGAGTAGATATCTTTTTGCGCAAGACCTCGATTTTTGGTGGCTTTTTTGTACAATCCGCCAAGAAGAATACGGGCAGCGACATTTTGCCAGGCAATATTTTCAACGGTTACCAAATCAATGCAGGTTTTGACGATAAGCGTTTCGATGTCAGAGGTTTTGATGTCATTAACCAAATTTTTCTTGAAAGAATCCATAAGATCCTCAAATCGGCATTCTTCCTCGTACCCTTTTGCGGCTCGATCAAAGACAATTCGGAGTTTCTTGATGTCAAAATACTCTTTTGATTCATCAGCTTTAGTGACTTTGAGAGTTTTCTCTTCAAATTCGCGCACCAGCCGTTCGTGACGCTCTTCGCGTTCCTTTTTACGCTCTTCGCGGTAGATGATATATGTTTTCGCCAAATCAAAACGATTCGACTTCACCAGTTCTCGCTCAACAATATCCTGGATATCTTCAACCGTAGGTACTCGATGGACGAAGATTTCTGAGTAGACGCGTTCGACATCTTTGATGACTTCATCGGTAAGTTCAGGGATAAACGCTTTGTCCGTGACCCCAATGGCATCGCAGGCAAGCTCAATGGCTCGCTCGATACGTTGTCGATCAAAAGGAATGATTTCTCCATCTCGGCGGCGGATTTTTTCGATAGGCATAGGATGTGAAGCGTAGCGAGACGCCATTAAAGGTTATCTTGCGGATGCAAAACAGGGTATATTAAGAAGACAACTCTTATATTCGGTACCAAAATGAGCACAGAAATTCTGAATCGAAAATCTCTCCTCAAACTCTTTCGCTAAACGAAACGCTGCGAGACCATATCCCAATTGATATGAGTTTTGCAGAGAGCGACATAATCAGCCTTTTTGATACCGTAATCAGTCATATACGCATGTTCGAAAACGTCGAGTACAAGAAGAGGTTTACTTCCAGCTAAGAATCCCCCGTCATGTTCATTGATCCAGGTGTTGAAGAGTTGGCCGGTGTGTTCATCTTGGGTTAAAACCACCCACCCGATACCTCTCATGAGAGCGATTCCGAAAAATTCTTCAGACCAAGCTTCAAAGCTCCCAAATGATTCAGTCATTTTTTCTTTGAGTGCAGCTGAGGGCCCCCCAACCGTGACTGCTTGACTCAGATTCTCAAAATAGAGCTCGTGAAGGCGCATACCATTCCATTCCCATCCGAAACGACGTTTTAATTCAGCGTGTTCTGGCGTACCGAGTGTTTGAGTGCGGAGGAGTTCAAGAAGGGCATTTACGTTCTTCACGTAGCCTTCATAGAGGGTGAAGTGATTCGAAAGGAGGGTATCGGACAGCCCTTGCATCCCGAGGAGTGAAGAGAAATTCTTTGGTGTGTAAGGAGCCATACGCATTAAATTTTTCCAACAAGTTCAATACCAGGAGTAAGTGTCTTTGCACCCGGCTTCCAATTCGCTGGGCATACTTCTCCTCCGTGTTCGCGTACAAATTGTGCAGCTTCTATTTTTCGAATCAGCTCGGTGACACTTCGCCCAATATTATTGGCATGCACCTCATAAGCCTGCAGAATCCCATCAGGATCGATAATAAAGGTCCCTCGACGAGCCAAACCTTCTTCTTCTATATATACTCCAAATGAGCGAGAGATGAAGCTTGTTGGATCGGCAATCAGAGGGTAGTGCACTTTGGCAATCGCGGGAGAGTGGTCATGCCAGGCCTTGTGGGTAAAGACAGTATCAGTGCTCACACCGCAAATTTCAACTCCCATTTTTTGGAATTCTTCGTAGTGATGAGCAAGATCTTCAAGTTCTGTCGGACAAACAAACGTGAAATCGGCTGGATAAAAGAAAAGTACCATCCATTTTCCTCGAAATGCGGAAAAACTGGTTTTTTTGAATGCCTTTTGATGGAACATTTCAAAATGGATTTCAGGTATCTCTTGACCAATAATCGGGAGGATGTTTTCGCCGCATTCTCCGCCGCAGCACATGTCATTTTGCATAGGATTTTATTTAGTTTCTTAAGAGGTTCTCGTAGAGTACCGCCCTGATTTTTTCTTGTCAAACATCCTCAAAAGAAGCTCATTTTGATTCTTATATTATACGAGAGAATAAGGAATTAGCAAGGAGAATAAACTACATGTAGTATGTATTAGCAAACAAGACATACAAGAAGATTATATTTGAGGACCAAAAAAAGAGGCAGTTTCTTTGTTTCTGGCGGTGCGAAGAAAGAGGGTAAGCAGGGTGTCCAACAAAAAAATTCACACTCCCGTGAGACATACGTAAGTATCGGGGAGCCCCTCTGTACAGAAAGAAGATTATCTGGTATAATCAATTTCTCTTTCTTAAGAATAGAGGGGTTATATCGTAAAGAGCTCGGCATGGAATCAGGAAAAGATATCATCGTGTATAAAGCGAAACATCGAGACGAGGGAATGCGACTCGATTCTTTTTTGGCTGTTTCTTTGCAGAAAGAGCATCCGGGTATTTTTTCACGGGCCATGATTACGGAGATGATATTGTGTGGACAAGTCGTGCATAACGGTATAGAAGCGAGGAAACCAGACAAAAAAATACTCATGAATGACACTATTTCTCTGAGAGTAGTCTTTCCTCAGTCTATTCAAAAGCCTCAATCCACACCATCGCTGACCTCAGAAGTCCTGTATGAAGATGAAGTTGTTCTTTTCGTCAACAAGCCGGCAGGCCTTTTGACTCACGCCGTAGAAGAAGACGATATGTCGCTTGTTGATTGGGTACTTTTGCATTGTCCACAAATTGCCCACGTAGGAGAAGATGCTCTTCGCCCGGGTATTGTCCATCGTTTGGACAAAGGAACCTCTGGGGTATTGGTTATAGCCAAAACAGAAGTAGCTTACGTCGAATTGAAGCGTCTTTTCGAAGAACGGGAAATAGAGAAAACCTATTTTGCCCTTGTGGAAGGACATGTAACTCAGGAATCAGGGAGTATTGATTTTCCAATCACGCGCATCCCACATAGTGAAAAACGTTCCATTCGTCGCGCAACCAGTGATGTTGAAGCGCGAACCGCACTGACTCATTTTCGATTACTGACGCGATTCGAGAATTATGATCTTGTCGAGGTGAAGCCAAAAACAGGCCGAACACATCAGATCAGGATACATTTTTCTGCCCTACAACATCCCATCGTTGGAGATCGGCTGTATGGATTTCGTCGAAAACCAAGCAACCCTCTTGCGCTTCGGCCTCTGCTTCATGCCGGACGGCTTGTTTTCAGTCTTTTTGGGAAAATGTACGATATTGAGGCACCGTTGCCGAGAGACTTCACCGACCTTCTTGCGGGCTTGACGGCTTCCAAGTAATTGGTTATGCTAGTGAGACCTTGGAATCACGGTTGAAACCGTGATTTCGTCTGTCGTGGAGAATTTGCTAAATCGATTTTTGTTGTAAGGCTATGCATCAGGAGCTTATTGCTTTTAATAAAGTTATTCGTGATACGAAGCAATTTCCCGATATCCATGTTGGAGATGTCGTGAAAATTTTTCGAAAGATCAAAGAAGGGAGCAAGGAGCGCTTGCAGGCTTTTCAGGGAACCGTGATCGCCTTGCGTGGTGGACAGAGCTCTTCTCCAACCATTACGGTACGAAAGGTTTCATTTGGCGTGGGCGTTGAACTGGTGCTTCCTTTATATTCCCCTCAAATTGACCGTATCGAATTCGTCAAGCGTACTCGTGCTCGTCGTGCGAAGTTGTATTTTGTGCGTGACAAGTCGGTTAAAGTGCTTTCGAAGAAACTCAAGGAAGTGAAGCTCAAAAGCATTGTTATCCCTGTTGAAGGAAAAGAAGAGAAGGGAGAAACAGTGGAAACCGTGAGTGATGTCGTGGTAGAATAGAAAGAGAGAAAAGGGAAAGCCCTTTTCGCAAGCCCAGGTGGCGGAATTGGTATACGCGCTAGCTTGAGGTGCTAGTTCCCGCAAGGGATTGGAGGTTCAAGTCCTCTCTTGGGCACAAGAAAGAAAGCTGGTTCACTCTCAAGGTAGCCAGCTTTCTTCTTTACTCAGTATCCTTTACAATAAACAGCATTGAAACACATGAGGTGAGGGCAATTAGCTCAGTTGGTTAGAGCATCTCGTTTACACCGAGAGGGTCAGAGGTTCGAGTCCTCTATTGCCCACAGAGACTCTTTGAGGATCTGATATTTGATGTTTCAAGAGTTGATTTTTTGTATCAGGTGTGGATAATAGAGAGAGTGCTTAGAGAAAGGCCGGAGTAGCTCAGTGGTAGAGCGAAGGACTGAAAATCCTTGCGTCGGCAGTTCAATCCTGCCCTCCGGCACAGACGGGTTTGACGATGGGACTGTAGCTCAGTGGTAGAGCGCGCGGCTCATAACCGCTTGGTCGTTGGTCCGATCCCAACCAGTCCCACAAAAAGCTGGAAAAGAGAGAAGATGAAAATCGCCAGAGCGGGCTTGTTCTGCTCAAATGAAGTGTAGGCGGGCTTGCCCCGCCGAAGCGTAGCATAAGCGGGTATCGTATAGCGGCTATTATATGTCCTTGCCAAGGACAGGATACGGGTTCGACTCCCGTTACTCGCTCCAAGTTGCAGAAACAGCCTCGAAAGTGGCTGTTTTTGTTTTATTTAAGAAACTTCGATCTTTATTGATATTAATACCAAGAAAATATCTTGATCATGTTTTTCTGAGTTTTCCGTTTAGAGGGTGAATTGACAGGGTCCTACCGAGGCAGTAAGATGGGGCATTCAGATGAATCATCACACAGGAGGAAAAGGAAAAGAGGTGTTCTTTTATAAAAAATAGCAAGTTTATTTGAGGAGGAGAGGAATGTCCCCAAGACTCAATATCGTGCTTGGTTCTTCGGATTGGAGAGGTCATCTTCTTTCAAATCTGGCACCGACACCCTTCATTGTGGGTCAATACCGATTTCCATCCGTTGAAAGCGCTTTGCAGGGAATAAAGTTCGCAGATTCGGCGGAGCGTGAGCGGGTATTTGCTTTAGATGGACCCAAAGCCCTTCGGGCTGGACGACGTATTACTGCTACCGTTGGCGATGGAGGAGAACATTTTGTGTATTGGCAGAACGAAGTACTGCGGTACCATTCTACCGAACATCGACTTCTCATTGCGTTGTTTATTGGTGAAAAAGTACGACAGAATCCCGAGGTCCAAAGAGCTCTTCTTGCTACGGAAGGATCCTTTATCTTTCACGATACGGGGCACAGAGAGAATCCGCAAACATCATTACCAGAGAGGTTTTATATCGAGATCCTTCTTACCCAACGGCGATTACTTCGGAAACTAGAGACACTACATCGGTAACACAAACACTCGCGTACGAAGCCCTAGCGAGTATAAATAAGGGCTTTTTTATTTTGTTTCTAGATTTTTCTGAATAAAGAGCTTGTTGGAGGGAAATTTTTTTGACACGGAGGTGATCCCGGACTTTTGACGATTCAAAATTATAAAAAATACTTTATTTGAGCCAAAAGAGAGCAATATGTATTGACATTGTATAAATAATATGCTAATATAGTAAGTTATCAAATTTGATAGCCCAGCTCTCGGGTGAGACTCTGGTTAAGCTTCTAACGGCAATCTATGCGTATTTGGGTCATGGGAATAATCCTGAGTATCTTGTTGATAACTCCGATAATCCCCGTACACGCCCAAACAAACAGCCAAAACGAAAATCAAGAAGCCGTACTTCTCAAGACATACAACTTTGGAGCGGATCCCTTTTTACTCGAATGGAGTTTCGGGATCATTCCTGCAGAAAAGCAAAGCGCTCTTCTTACGGAATCAGTGAGCGAAGAGGATAAGGTGCTCTCTCGATGGAAAGAAAAACAGGCTGATAAGTGGACAAATTTGCCCAAAGAGAAATTTTTGGTCAATGCCTCAGCTTACACCGCTTCTGCTGATGAATGTGGAAATAGCAATGGTATCACTTCATCTGGCCTACGGGTAGAAGAAAATCGCACCCTTGCTTGTCCACCAGCTTTCCCTTTTGGAGCAAAAATCTATATCGAAGGTGTTGGTGAGCGTCGTTGCGAAGATCGTGGAGGCGCTATCAAAGGAAATCATGTGGATATCTATATGCAAACCAAAGGTGAGGCGTTTGCTTTTGGGCGAAAGACGCTTGAAGCATACGTCGTAGAATAAAGAAAAAAACGAAGATAATGGAATATCCTCCCTGATGGGAGGATTTTTCCTTTTATTGACGCAAGTCTCCCCTTTCGATACACTACACATCAGAGCAGTTGGTCCGATGGCCGAGTGGTTAGGCACAGGTCTGCAAAACCTTTTACGGCGGTTCAATTCCGCCTCGGACCTCAGAGAGATTCAGTTATGCACAGGTATTGATGGGGAGAATCCTGTATAACCTCACGGAAGCTTCCTCTTTTGGGCCAGTGGTGGAATTGGTATACACGCGACACTTAAAATGTTGTGCTGAACAAGCATGTGGGTTCGAGTCCCACCTGGCCCACA
>CAYOHD010000026.1:0-8765 GCA_964403705.1 uncultured Bdellovibrionales bacterium
TCAACTATTTTTATTTCACAAATGGGTTTGCCTTCCCGAGCGGATTTGCTGGGGGCAATTCCGGTGTCACTCCCTGTTTATTTTGGCGAATTGTTGCCAATGTTTCAAAATCAAGTTTGTTTTTCAAAAAAACATCATCTCCAACCGCCGATACCAATGACACCTTTGGAAGCAACAAGAATCGTACATCGAGGGTTGAATAAAGAATACCTGAATCTGCATCTTCACCCGAACCGCCTCCGGGAGCCTGAGTATCTAGTTCCGTAGAAATCTCTACTGTTTCCGGAAGGAAAAGACGTTTCGCATGTACAATGCGCCCGTAAAAATCTCTCAGAGCTTCATAAGAACCAGCTGTTTTGATATTCACTTGGAACGTATCTGGGGTATACGTTCTATGGATAGCAGCTGGTTCTTCCATCACGATATCATCTTCACCGGGTTGAGCAATCAAAAGCGCCGCACTATCTGCCACCGTGTCATCTACCGGAACCAAGACGGGCTCTGCTTTTTTCACATCTTCCACCTCTACATCACGTACGACCACACCACTTTGATCGGCCAAAAAATTCAATTGATCGATACCCTTTTCAATATCCGAACCTGCCGGAAAATAAACGCCTCGCAAGAAATCAGCATCCGTCACCGTCGAATCACTATCAGACTGAGAGGTTTCAATCTGAGACTGCATCGACCTGATATTAGACTCAATCGTTTGCAATGAGACTAATTGTTCGCCAAGATACTTCATCTGCTTATGCTTCCTCATTAAAAGCGATATATCTGGTTTGACATAACTAATCGCCATAACCAGTGTACAGATAACAAAGAATGGCATGGAAAGAATCTTCAGACTCATAACTCTACAATGTAAAAAAATTATTATTTTTGTCCCACCCAAGCCAAAGTAATGCTAAACTTCACCACACTCGGAGCATTATCTTCCTCTTTCTCCTTCGAAAGACTCGAGAGAAGAACATCCGAAAAACGTGGTGACGCTTTAAAGGACATTACTTGTTGCGCTACTTCTTTATACCCGACAGCTTCCCCCTCTATATTTATAATATTTTTTACAAAATCATATTCAAAACTTGTCAGACGATTCGCTGGTAGAACTGTTTCTTCCAGTGCTGCTAACACAGTTTTGGGATACACCTGGCTTATTTTCTCCTGATTGAGAATACTTAAACGAGCATCAACGTCAGCAATATCATTCACTGTCTGCCCCTCAAATTCTGATTTTTGTTGTTCTATTTGCTGCTTTAACGTTGCGATTTTTTTATCATATGTAAACACCCCCATTCGAACCCCTCCCCATACAACAAGCGTAAGAAAAAATGCGCCAAACACTATAAGGCGCCCCTTCTCACCACCGCTTTTAGCCTGATATGCTGATTTCTCTGCTATAGACTGCGATAGATTTACTCCTGGCATACACTTCTGTTTTATTTTATGATTTCTCTACTCTATTAATTATACTACATTTTCTTCTGGAACAGAGTTTCAAGCCCTCCCAAAAACCCTTTCCCTTGTTCCTTTGAACGAGTACTATTCTCTGCACCGCCCAACGCCAAGCCAATTGCTACTGCAAATGAAGCATCGGTTTCATGAATCATTACCTGCTGTTTCTCTGTCGCCTCAATTTTTGACCAAGGATGTCCAATGCTCACAGGGAGTTCAAATATTGACGAGAGATATTCGACGATGCCAGCCAATCGAGATGATCCACCCGAGAGAATAATCTCCGTCACCTTCGATTCAGGATGCTTTTCCTCATGAGAGCTAATGACCCGCTTCGTCTCAGTAATCAGCACCTGCAAAGTAGGAAAAACAACTGCGGATTCACGTTGATTCAAAAAGTCCTTTCCGCTCTTTTTCAGTTCTTCTGCTCGGGATCGGGCTACTTCTATAGTATCCGACAAGGTTCTCGTCATATCTTTTCCTCCCGTATCTATATTTCGACTCAATTTAACCATCCCATCATCCGTAAGAATGATGTTCGTCGCGCGAGACCCGATATCAATAAGAATTTTCGCGCCTGACCCAGGAGTTTTTTCCAGCAAAGCTCGCACTATCGCAAACGTCTCTATCTCCAAAAGACTGGTCTCCAAGGACTCTTTCTGAATATACGACTGGTATCGGTTCACTTCTTTTCTCAGAGCAGCAACCAAAAGCACTTCCATTATCACATCGCCCTCACTCCCCTTTCGTTTTCCAATAATTTCCCAGGAAAGCGCGACATCATCGAGCGATGCTGTAGGCACATATTTGTGTGCCTCAAATTGCACCGCTTCAGCCATCTGCGACTCATCTAATGGAGGAAACTCAACTAACGTTATCAGCCCCGTATATGCGGGCATGGCAACATATGCTTGATTTGTCTTTGGCTTCATCTTGGCCAACAGGGCATGGAAATACAAACCAACTGCTTCATCATATGTATACGTAGCATTCTTGAGTTCTTCCTCAAGATGAGAAAAATCAGCAACACCATAATTCACGAGAATCGGTTTGCCGCCGACAAGCTCAAGCTCGACCACCTTCAAGGAGGCGGTGCCAAAATCAATACCAAGAAAACGAGGGTTCCCAAAAAAAGGCATGTGTTTCTCTATTTGTATTTCACGAATTCATTTTATCACATTATGCCACGAGACGAAAATACACCCCCTATTTTTTCGACCTCTCTTCATTTTGGATACACATAAAATATACTGACCACACTCCTCTCTATCTCTTCTTTCACCGACTGCATACGTAACTCTCCTTTATTGCACCTGGCTGCCAAATTTTGCGCAAGATAATTCAGGAAGTCATAATTCTCTTCAATAAAGCTTTCCTATCTTCTCTCCATTGACAGGGTCATGACAAAAAAATAGAATACGCCTACCAAAATAGATGTCTTTCTCTGCTTTTATCCCACTATGCCAGATACCTCTTTTCTCGAAAAACTCTCTATCCATGCCCGTCACGCTCTCAAAGAATCGCGCGATATTGCTTCTTATGCCAAAAGCAAAACAATTGAGCCGCGACATCTCCTCTTAGCACTGTTCTTGGAAAACGGCAGCCTCGGAAGCTTTTTACTGGAAAATATCGGCTTTGAAAAAGAACGCCTCGGCAAATTCTGTCTCAAACAAAAAAAGGCAGCGCGCCTTCCTGCCCGCTTCATTCCTCTGCTTTCAACCACCACCTCAGCCATTCTTCACAATGCCTACCAACTTGCCCACAACCGCTCATTCCCCTATGTCGGCACAGAGCATATCGTTTCGGCACTCATCAACTCAAACACCGAGGATATTCGACTTGCCACAGAAACCTTTGATATCAATCTATCCAAAGCGGCCGCTTCTCTCGAAAATCACCTCCACTTTGAACACTTTCCTGAACTACCAGGCCTCTTCGAAACATCAGAGAATCTTCTTTCAAGATCATCAGCGAAAAAGAAGTCCAAAACCCCCAGCCTCGATCAATTTGCCACCAACATACAGGCGCAGAATGATTCGAGTATTCTCATTGGGCGGGAGATGGAAATCGATCGTCTCATAACCATTCTCTCACGCCGCACCAAAAACAATCCGCTCCTCCTTGGCGAACCAGGTGTCGGTAAAACAGCCATCATCGCCGAACTTGCTCATCGAATCGAAAAAGGTGCTGTGCCTCCATCCCTGCTGGGTAAACGTATTCTCTCGCTTGACCTCGCACTTGTTGTGGCAGGAACCAACTTTCGTGGCGAATTTGAAACCCGACTGAAAGACATCATGGCAGAAGCAAAGACTCACACTGATATCATCCTCTTTATTGATGAAATTCATACTCTGGTCGGTGCCGGTAATGCGAATGGGAGCCTCGATGCCGCGAACATTCTCAAACCAGCACTTGCACGTGGAGAGATTCGCTGTATTGGAGCCACGACCTTTACCGAGTACAAAAAATATATTGAAAAAGACACTGCTCTTGAACGGCGATTCCAGCCACTGCTGATTCGAGAACCAACCGCTGAAGAAACACTGGATATTCTCGAAGCTTCAAAATCTCTCTATGAAAATCACCATCGGGTCGTGCTTTCTTCAAAAATTGTCGCTCTCACGGTCGATCTGGCTTCCCGATCAGTACCAGATCGATTCTTCCCAGACAAAGCCTTCGACATTCTCGACGAGGCGGCTGCTCGGGCCTCAACTACTTCGAAAAACCATCTGAGACAAGAAACCGCGTTATCACTTCTTTCACAGCAGTATCAAAATACCAGCCTCACCAAAGAACGCTTCGTAAAAGAAGGAAAATTCGATGAGGCTTTCACATGGCACAAAGAAGAACAGGGGCTCAAGGAACGTATCCAGGCTATTACAGAGACAATCAGGAAAAATCCAACAACGTCTGTATCTGTCACTGAAACACATGTTTTCATGGCTGTTTCACGCATGACTGGTATTCCACTTGAGAAACTCTCTCTCCAGGCTCCGCACCGGAAGTTGACCTCGCTCAAACGAACACTCTCCAAAGAACTCATCGGTCAAGCCGATGTGGCGAAGTCTATCACACACGCCCTTACTCGCGCACTCTCTGGTATTCATTTCCCCGGGCGACCTATCGGATCTTTTCTCCTCCTTGGTCCTACCGGAGTCGGCAAAACACATCTCGCCAAAATACTCGCCCGAGAATACTTTGGAAATGAACAAAGCCTCATCCGTATCGACATGAGTGAATTCATGGAAAAACACAGTGTCGCCCAAATGATCGGTTCTCCTGCTGGTTATGTCGGCTATGGTGATGGAGGGAGACTTACCGAACGCGTTCGACGCAATCCATCTTCCGTCGTTCTCTTTGATGAGATCGAAAAAGCACATCCAGATGTTCTCAACATACTCCTCCAGATTCTCGATGAGGGTGTCCTTACCGATGCCGAAGGTCGACAAGTCAGCTTTAAAAATACGCTTATCTTGATTACCTCCAATATTGGTACGGCTGCCTTTACCGCGACTTCTGCCATCGGATTCAAAAAACACCTCAGCACAGAAGATATAACGACACAATTCGAAAGTATCCAGCATACCGTACTCACTGACCTCAAAAAGGCGATCAGACCAGAACTTCTGGCGCGCATCGGGGAAACACTGGTGTTTCGACCACTCGATCAAAGCGCTCTCGAGACCATTGCATCCCTCGAACTTAACGCTCTCAAAAAACGGCTCGAAAAAAAGGGAATCCTCCTCACCTTTACCAAGGATATTATCCGGTTTCTTTCCCAAAAAAGCTTCTCTCCTCAACATGGAGCTCGTCTTATCCGAAAGAATATCGAGATACTCGTTGAATATCCTCTTGCGGAGACACTCATCAAACATCAAACTGAGCATGTCGATCTTGTACTCCACCATAATACTATCGTGTGTCGCCCACACTAAAAATCGACTCATCCTCTCTTCTTCGACACGTTTGCACCGCGGGACGGTACGTCCTTGATATTTTTTTTCCGCTCTCTTGCTTAGGTTGCACACAAAACGACACCCTCCTCTGTCAGAATTGTTGCGAAAAAATCAAACCCCGATACGAACAAACCTGTCCATATTGTCGTACACACCTCACTCCGCACGGTGAAACATGCTTTTCCTGTTCTTCCAAAAATACTCTTGATGGTGTCTTTGTCGCCTATGATTTTAACCAGCCCCTCATCAACACCGCCCTCCACGCTTTTAAGTACCACTCCCTTGAATCACTTGCTCATCCACTCTCAAAACTCTTCGTCCGAGCGGTGATCTCATCTGGATTGCCTCTTCCTGATTGCATATTCCCCGTTCCGCTTCATCCCTGGAGACTGCGTTATCGTGGCTTCAATCAATCTGAACTCCTTGGGCATACTCTTGCCACAACTCTTTTACCCGGAACCGCCATTCCCTTCGACACCCAAAGTCTCGTTCGCCACCGCTTCACTCTTCCGCAACAAAAAATGCCCAATGTAGAATCAAGAAAACACAATATCAAAAACGCCTTCTCTCTCAGTAAGCAACATAAATCCTCTTTACGAGGAAAATCTGTCTGGATTATCGATGATATCACCACCACCGCCAGCACGCTTGATGCCTGCGCCCGCGTCCTGAAACAGGCTGGCGTCCAAACGGTATTTGGCATTGTCTTCGCTCAAAATACTTTCGTTGCACATTCAAAAGGAGCAAGCAAGCCATCCTCTCAAATGCAGTAACGTCAGTCTTCACAAAGATAACTACAGAAAAAACTGGGTGACCTGTCGGATGATAATCAGTGACGCTAAAGCAAGTGCAATACCGATAATCGCCGAGGTTGCCATTTTCTTGGCCGATTTTGCCTTATCATCTGCTCCAGCTGAACCCATATAAGCCAAGCCACTCACCACAAGCATGATGGTGCCCAAGATACCAACGATGGAGAGGAGAAATTTCAAAATATTGAGTGCCACACTTACCAAAGCTGGTCCAGCACCCGGAGCAGCTACTCCGAAAATACCATAAATTTCCTTGAGAAAAGTTGGCACGGCCAGAGCAAGTGCAAAACCGATCAAAGAAGCAGTCATGGCAGACTTTCCTTGTTTGATATTATTCTCATTAGCTCCGCCAGCCATATAAATGAGCGCCCCAATAACAAAGCAAACCAGAGCAAGAGTCGCAACAATACCCTGTAGCCATGGGAGTATCCCTCCTGAGAGGAGAGCTTCCACTGTACCAAATGCGACCGGATTATCGATTGCCACAGTTACCGTTCCGCCTGCACCACCCCCCGATCCCGCGCCACTACCAGTCGCCGCTCCCGCGCAACAGGATTGACCGGCCCCACACCCCGCAGGAGCAGGAATCAAATCAGCAGGATCGGCGCATCCGGCCAGACAAGTGCCAGAACGGCCGCCGCCAGAACACGATACCGCGTGTGCCATATGTGCAGTACACAATACGAACACCATCATCAGCAACAAACTCATGCGATATATTCGGTACACCATAAATCATTCGAACTCCATTAAAAAATCTTTCCTGTTTTCGAAATAAGAAGTACACAACACTTATTTTCCGAAGACATTCCCAAACCACTCCTTCACTCTTCCCCATAAGCGCGAGGAAGTGGTTTTAGATACTACTTGCGAAGAAACCAACCGCTCATCACGTACTGTCCGCGGTTCACTCTCCTCAAGCAATTTCCGATAGGCCTGTAATTGACTCTGGATTCGTATTCTTTCACCTTGGTCTTGCAGAGTTTTCAGTTGTTCTTCTCGCGTCTGAATTTCAAAACGTAAAGCCTGACTGCTCAACGGAAGAGTCTGGTGGGATTCTGATGACTGTTCTTGCGAAAGTACTGGCCGCTCACTCTCCTCAAGCAATTTCCGATAGGCCTGTAATTGACTCTGGATTCGTATTCTTTCACCTTGGTCTTGCAGAGTTTTCAGTTGTTCTTCGCGCGTCTGGATTTCAAAACGTAAAGCCTGGCTGCTCAACGGAAGAGTCTGGCGGGATTCTGATGACTGTGTTTGGGAAGCCATCTGTGGCACACTCTCTACTTGTCTCACAAGCGGCGATACCTCCTCCTGAGAAACTCCCGATTCTCCAACAGCTGGCTGCTCTCCTCGGATATATCCCCGTTCTGTTTTAGCGAGACGTACCTTTTCACGTAAACGAGCTCCCGCCTCACGTATCTCGGGACTGACTTCTGGGAAACCCGCTCTGATATCTTCATCACTCAGCTGAGAAATATTCACTCTTGGTCGTATCAATTTGTCGTCATTCGCCGCCACTCTCTTGCCCTCATCAACAACAATACTTCGCGCACCTAACACGCGTGTTGCTTTTTTTTCCTCACGAGACGCTACATTCAATGACGTATTTCTTTCGAACATACAAAAAGATTGACTTCTTTCTTCAAAAAATGATTCCTCAGGAGATTCTTCGCACCACCATAACCCAATTACACATCACTCACATTATAACATATCTTAGGACGGCTCGCTCTCCATAATCACCTAAACAACGGGTTGTTTTTCTGAGTATCGAGAAAAACCAATCCAGAATAACAGAAGAGCTATACCGATGTGTAACCAATAATCTGAAGTATTCAATACAAAAAGCCCACATACGAAACGGGCTGGTGAAAAAAACCCGATCACCGAAACAATGAGGTAAATCACTCCAAAAGAACGCGCGTAGAAACGAGTCGTTCTCTCTCCCAACATCACCGCCGCAAAGGCGAGGAGCCCGGACAGTATATGGATGATATTGTGCAATGGGTCAATATCGAAAGAATCAGGACGTGACCCACAGGTAAAACCAAATAAACCAACCCCGATGAAACCAAAACCGAGAGCTAAAAGCAGCATTTTTTGCATAGATGTATTACCATGATTGGATACTGCTCCCAGTATACACCATCTTTGCGGTACACTTGGATGAATTCAATTTTCAATACCCAAAAAACAAAAAGACCCGAGCATGACTGCGCGAGTCTTTTTGTACGCTGTGACGAAAACTAGTTTCGTGGGCGATCTTCGAGTGGGCGAGCTTCGTTGACAGTCAGTGTGCGACCATCAAGCTCTTTGCCGTTCCACATATCAATGGCGCGCTGCGCTTCTTCTGGGGATCCCATTTCGACAAACCCAAATCCACGAGAGCGACCAGTCATACGATCAGTGATGATTTTCGCGGACACGACCGAACCGGCCTGTGCGAAAGCTTCAGCGAGCGAATCTTCAGTCGAACGATATGAAATACCGCCGACATACAACTTTGTTGACATACTGTGTTGCTTCGAACTGATTACAC
>CAYOHD010000027.1:0-8531 GCA_964403705.1 uncultured Bdellovibrionales bacterium
GGGCAGCGGTTGCGAGAAAACCGAGAATCAGAAATATCACGAAGAGCTTGAGGGCAATCCGGAGTATTCTTTTCATCCGTGAAGGAGCAGCTCCTTCCTCGGGGGTCTGAGCGCCTTTTTTCCTCAGAAATAAAGGATTTCGCATACAAAAACAGTTACCAAAGTAACCGAAGTATAGCTTAAAACAGGGAAAAACTCAAGAAAATTTATCATGATTGGAACATGTTTATTTAAAATGAGTATTCGCATGAAACCGATTCAAACATCTCGTAAAGACTTTTTTAACGAAGGAAACATTTTTTTAAGGAAAAGCCAAGAGATATCTACCCCTTTGCCTTCGACAAGAGGCTTTTCATTCATGTTGTAGTAAGGGTTCGAGTTAATTTCAAGGATAACATAGCGGGTCTTTGGATCAAGAATGTCGTCTGCCATGAGATCGACCCCTCCATATGTAAGCCCGATACTTTCCGTCGCTCTGACACAGATTTTTTTGAGTTCGGGATGAAGTTGCCCTGTGACATCAATCGATCGTCCGCCATCAGACATATTTAGATTGTTCCGGAGACGGAGTACCTTTTTTGGTGGCAGTATCGATGTGAGGCTCAGGTGATTCTTAGACAGTGTTTCTTTGACTGTTTTATCGATATGAATGGTGAATCCAGGTAGCCGTGTCTGATTAAATAGCCGGATGAGCTTTTTGAGATCTGATTTTCCGTCACCAATAACGCTCGCCGGAATTTTTTCGACACAGGAGACTACCCTTCCATCGAGTACGAGTACGCGGTATTCATGTCCTTGGAACATCTCTTCAACAAGAAATGTTTTTGATTTTGAAGCGAGAAGGGGGTGTTGTTTGATGGCGCCTTTGAAATAAGCAATCGCTTCTTCGAGATCACGATCGGTATGAATATTCCAGGTGACACCAAGTCCACGAGTCCCGGAGCTTGGCTTAAGAATGATTGGGTAAGCGAGGTTGTTCTTCTTGATAAGTCGTTTCGCTTCGATGAGTGAGAGGGCTTCGAATCCTCTTGGAGTTCGGATACCAAAGTTTTCTAGAACCACCTTGGTGATAACTTTATTTTTTGTCATTTCTCCCATTCGGCGGTAGGCAGGGACATTTTTTCCACGAATAAAAAAAGGAATATCCTTATATGTGAAACAAGTGATCTTGTTTTCGCGCGAGATAAGTTCTACATCAATACCGAGTTCGATTGCTCGCCTGACGAGGGAGCGAAATCCGCCATGCTTGATTTTTTTTAGGTAAGCGGCGTTTTTCAAATTTTCCATAAAAATAAAAAAGAATTATTTATTCACGTCAATGAGAAACTTCTGAAGGTTTTTCCGACCGATAATCATTTTATAATCGAGTTTTGACCGATCTATAATTGATACCTTCGCTGGGATGGTAAAGTCATCCATAATGAGATCAATACGAATCATGGGTCGATACGATGTGCCATGAGAAGAACGAACCGGTATCGTATCGGCAAGGTCAGGGATATTTGAAAAGAGTTTCTCCCGTCCTTCTTTTGAGAGTTCTGAGAGGATGTTTTTTGTTCCTATGCGCTCTTGGAAGGTATCAAGCACTTCCCCAAACCCAAGCTCACGGGCGAGAGCAGCATCAATGGAGGTGGAATCGGCACCGGTGTCTATTTTGGCTTCGACGGTTATTTCTTTACCATTTTTCCCGATGAGTTTCACTTTTTCGATACAGCCAATGACACGGCGTCCGGAAATTTCCTCAATTTCTTCTTCAATTTCACCTCCGAAGAGATTGCGTCCGAGGCGCACGCCGCGTTCGGTAGTTTTGATATTGATGCCACGTACCCGATCAAGTCGTTCTTTGAGTCCGGCAAAATTGGCGAGCTGGATAGAGAGGCCAGGCCGCGCGTTCAGCTCAAGGATAACAGGCCCTTGGTCTCGGTCGATGGCAATGTCGGCACCCAGAAAGCCGAGTGAAGAAATTGATTGAGCTTCAACAGCCATAGTGAGGATTTGTTTCCAGTACGGAATCTTGATACCCGAAAGAGGAAGACGAGTCCCAGGGACAGATTCGATGACCTGTCCCTTTCCCATGATGGCCGAAGTTGTCGTGCCCGTTGCGAGGTCAATACCGACTCCTATGGCACCTTGCTGGAGATTCGCTTTGCCATCGGATGCACGGGTCGGAAGACGAAGCATGGCCATGACTGGGATGCGATTGAAAACGATAACGCGAATATCGGGAATACCTTTGTAGCTGTAGGGTTTGAAAAGCTTGAGGAGTTTCAATCGTTCTTCAAAGAAAGCGATATCGGGAGTATTGGAGAGCGAAAAAGATCCGTCGAGAATATTTTCAATGTGTGTTTTGAGATCTTCGATGGTGACGATACTCCCGTTTGCCTTAATCCAGGCGTCGGGGCGGTTTTTCTTCCGAGCATAGACGACGAGAATCCCTTCACCGCCGAATCCACGATTTGGTTTGAGCGCAAAGCTAGCTGGTAAAGTAGTCCAGTCGAAGTTCTCGAGTTCTTCTCGGGAACGGATTTTACCAATCAAGGCTGAAACAGGAAGTTTGGAGCGTGTGAGAATACGCTTACAGAGAAGTTTCTGGTCAGCGATTTTCATACCACGACGTCGGTTAAATGGGCGGACAAAATCGAGATTGCGCGCATTCATTCCGAGAAGTTTTCGGCTATTTTTCCAGTATTCAAACATATGTTTTGTTCAGATGCGTCTGAAGGATATTCTGAAGGGCTAAGAAACGGTTCAACATTTCATGTCTCAAGACGATGTTCGGATTTCGAGGTGAAAACCTTAAAAAGTGAGAAGGGCTATCGAGATAACCCAACGAGCTTTGAGAGGTTTTCAACCGAAATCCGGACGTTTTATGAGACAAGCAGTGGTTTTTCTTTTATGTATCGCGGTGAGATGTTGAACAGTTTCTAAGAGATGCTTTCCAAGAGACAGAATGGATTTTTTCTTTGCTGCGCGTTCGGAAACATGGGGCATTAGAAAAAGTCTATTCTGTCTCTTGGTTGAGCGCCGATCGAGATTAGAGATGTTTGAAGACTTGGCGGAAACGCCAGTATTCAGAGAGGCGCAGTCCAGACCATTTACCGAGTGTGATATTGATGACGAAGGTGAGAGTGATAATCCAGAGCGGGTAAGATAAGAGGATGTCGGTTACCAGCGTGGATTTGATGAGAAAGTATCCGACAGTGGAAATAATCAGTGTTTCCACGGCAAGAATAAGCGCGATACGGGTGCCTTTTTCGATTTGGGTGGAGACAAATTTTTCCGCGAGAGTGATCATGATGAGGAGTGGAAAGACTGACGCCCCAGCAAAACCAGTTCGGTGATTATGTCCTCCAATAAGAAGAAGGAGAAGTATGGCGAGAGAGATAATAGAAAGAGTGATAGCCACACGTGGCAGATAGAGAAGGCGAAAGCGCCTCAGCCCGAAGCGAGAAAGCATGCCGACTATGATAATAGAGACAAAAACCGCCACGCCATATTTTAAATCACCCATGGCAAAGAGAGCGAAGGTGATAATTGATGGAGTGTAGATGCCAAAGGCCTTAATCCCGATGACCTGTCGAAAAATGGCTACCAGGGTAGCGATGATCGGAAGCATCAGGAGAAGCGTGACCGTGAGAATCGGGACGCCTTCAGAGGCAAAATATTGTACGAGTGGGTGATAGTGCATAGCGGTGATACAAAAAAGAATTCAAAAAAAGCACAGGAGAAATTATGTCGTGCGTATTTTCTCCGCCTTTCGTCGACTAGCATGACAGAGGGCGATGGCAAGCGCATCGGCGGTATCATCAGGTTTTGGGATAGCGGCGAGTTTCAAAATGGCTTTGACCATGAGTTGCACTTGAGCCTTTTCGGCGCGGCCGTAATTGGTGAGGGCCTGTTTCACCTCAAGCGGGGTGTAACCAGAGATACTAACACGTAAATGCTCTAAAGTCAAGAGTATAGCGCCTCGAGCTTGAGCCACTGAAATGACGGTTTTTTGATTATTAAAAAAGAAAAGCTCTTCAACACCAGCCTCTTCTGGCTGGTAGAGTGCGACAATTTGCTTGATATTGTCGGCAATTTCAGCAAGACGCTTTTCAAAAGGGAGATCTTTGGATGTAGAGATGTGTCCATAAGCCACAGAGATTGTTTCCGCACCACGGAGCTCAATGACTCCCCAGCCGACGGTCGCTGTGCCAGGATCAATGCCAAGAATACGCATAGGGGGAGAGCTTATAGTTTGCAACACATGCTTTTTTGTCACTCATGACAGGAAACGGAGGAGAATGGAGCGATTTATTCGCTACAAGGAGAGGAGATCAGAGGACGGCTTTCTTAAGGAAAGTATAGAACAAAACTCAGTTGTTGTATCGTGAGAGAGAAGAAGCCGAGGGGATATTTCGGGGATTTATTTGGTGATGGGTGGCAGTGACCTGGGTTTATTATGGAGTGGTCTGGATATGTTCCAAAGAGTAGAGAAGAGAGCCTTCATCGAGTCAGCATAACTTGGACTAGAAAACCGAAAGAAAAAGTTTTCCTCTACTGATGACCAAAAGAGGACATTGTCATCAACAATCGTATACATCACGGAGAAGGGAATATAGGGAGGAAGAATCCGTGTATCTCGATCATAACGGAAGTTTCCCGCTGGGTTATAATCAGTATTTGCAAGCAGCGCGGCCTCATCAGTAGCAGGATATAGCGTATCGATATGAATACCTTTCTGAGCACGAGATTTCCAAAGATTATGTAAATCATGTTCACTGAAGAGTTGATACAAGAGTGCGCGATTGCCTATGGTGTACACGCGTTTTGTTTTTGATCTTAGAATGGCCTGAGCGAGATGTTTCGCCCCCTCACGACCAGAGTAGAGTCGAATCGGAGAATGTGGTTTTTCACCCTTTTTGATGGAGTCAATCGTTTCGACGAGCTCGTTGGCGATCTTTTGTTTTCCATCCACAAGCGCCTGAATATGAGTAGGATCGGTGGCGATAAAATATTTCTTTTTCCCTTTGAGTGTGGTTTCCATTAATCCGAGATTTTCTAAAATAGGGATGTTTTCATAGATTGTCGGGCGTTGGATGTGGGTATCACGGAAGATTTCGAGAATGGTTGAGCAGCCATGTTGGATGACGGAAAGATAGATACGAGCTTGTTTCTCAGTGAGGCCAAGTCCCGTGAGTTTTTTTGCTAATTCAGTGACAACGGTCATAGGAGTATATTTGTATAATTTATCCGACAACATTATTATATATAATAATACTTTACTTACAATAAAACAAAATAACGAACTAAAATACTATACAAAATAGGAGAGATGGTATTGAACATTTTGATATTTCTTGGTACTGTTGTTTGTCCGAAGCACAACGGATCCTCAGTTTTTTTACAACCACAGTGGAGGTGAGAGATGGGAGCGATTATGTGTAAAAAGATTGTATTAACAGGAGTACTTTTTGGTGTGCTGCTTCTCACTGGCTGTATGGCAGGTCCCAACCCCACCATTCACACGGCAGCAGTAGGCGGAAGCCCTGCTGGTTTCTGGCTGGGTCTCTGGCAGGGAATTATAGCGCCCGCAGGGCTCATCATCTCCCTTTTCGACGGGAGTGTGAATATCTATGAAGTTCACAATAATGGGAGCTGGTACAATGTTGGCTATCTGGTTGGAGCGCATTTTCTCTCCGCGGTGGTGACACCGATTGTTGTATGGAGTATCGCGATACTCATAAGAGAAATCACGATATGGTCTATTGTGATAACGGCCGATGTCTGGGGTAGAGTCCGGAGATTATGGTTGAGAAAATCGACGAAAATATTTCCGCCGAAGTAAGATTACGGAAGTATCAAAATGAAGAGCGAGTGCTTGATGCACCCGCTCTTTTCTTTTTTGGCTGTCTTTAGGCGAGATTATCCCAGACCGTCTGGACGTCTTGGTGGTCTTCGAGGAGCTCTTTCAATTTTTCGTACTTCTCCAAATCAGCTGGGGAGAGGGAAACAGTTTGGGTGGGCAGATAGCCGAGTTCGGCGCTCTCGGGTTCGAAATTTTTGGAAACGAAATAGGTGCGGACAGCTTGGAGTTTCTCGGGATGGGTAATAACCAGAAACACTTCTTCTTCGAGGCGAAAGTCATCAGCACCAGAGTCGAGCGTTTCGAGTTCGAGTGTTTCGGCAGAATATTTTTCTAAAGTAAAGACAATAATCCCAACATGACGGAACATGAAGGAGACCGAGCCAGTCGGGACAAACTTACCACCATTCTTGGTAAGAATCGTTTTCACGTCACCGACACTACGGTTTTTGTTGTCAGTTAGGCCTTCAATGAGGAGAGCAACTTGGTTGGGCCCGTATGCTTCATAAAGAACAGAATCAATCAGAGCCGCGTCCTTCTGCTCCCCGCTGCCTGCTTTGATAGCGCGGTCAATATTTTCTTTGGGCATGTTCATACTGCGTGCGGTGTCAATCGCTAGACGAAGCTTGAAGTTCATGCTCGGATCAGCGCCCTCACGGGCGGCGATGGTGATAAGTCGTCCGTGTTTGGTAAAGACGGCACCACGTTTGGCATCATTGATGCCTTTTTTGTGGCGAATTCCAGCCCAATGTGAGTGTCCTGACATAGGAAAAAAGAAAAAGAAATATAGAGCAAAGCGTAGACAGAAAAACAAAAAAAATCAAGGGTGGAGTTTTTCTGCACACCAAGAAAGCTTGTGAATTATGGGTAGATAGAGTGATTTAAGCAACCCGTTTCCCGACAGTAACTTTTTCGTTAATACGACGCGCTTCTTCAGGGCTAGCCGATCGCGAGAGCTGCATGACCATATCTTTGATCGTGTAGGGATCTGGGATTTGCCTGAAGACAAAACGTTTTTCTTCAGCTGCAGTTTGTACATAGACATCACCAAAATTGAGCATAGTGGGGATGAATCCATCAACGACAGAGGTGACATCTTGGATACGCGAGAATTGGAGCTCACTGACTTCACGGCTAAAAAACCCTTTTTGTTCAATGTTGACGATGCGTTCATTGGTGATAATCCACACGTCAAAGTAATAATCTACCCAGATGAGAAACGAATACAACCAAAGAAAAAGGAGGAAAGTATTGAGAATGAAGGAAAGAAAGACCGGAGGGAGAGTGTCCGAGGAGAGCGCGGCGACTTGTGGGAGAGTGGAAAAGATGAAAATGAGGAGCGTGGCGGTGCACCCGATACCGGTGTACTGCAGAAAAATATTAAACCAGTGACGATGAATAATGCGGAGCACTTCTTCGTTTTCACGCTGGCCTTGAAAATGATAGCGAGAGAAGGAGGACATAGAGAGGTATTAAAATCCGTTTGATTTTGGGAAGCTTAAGTTTCCGCCACCTATGAGCTCGTTGAGGGGCAGTGCAGAGAAGAGAGAGATGTTGATGAGGAAGAGGAGGAGAAACACGATGAAGAAGAATGAAGCTCCAAAAAGAGCGTTTGTACGACAGAGTGAATAACGAAAAATGTGAAATAAAACAAACCCAGCCGATGCGACATAGGTGACGATGAGAATCGAATAGAAAGCCCAAGCGATAAGTTGCATGCAAGTTGTGTATGTATCTGTATTTTATCTCAATCCTGTATCATTGCCTAGAGAAAATCAATCAAAGAAATTTTTTGGCTGATCTATTACAGGGAGAGTTTTTTTGAATATTTCTCTTAGAAAAGATAGGCGCTGTCGGGAGGGACAAGACCGAGATGTTTGTAGCCATCAGGGGTGACGACGCGGCCACGGGGAGTACGAGCGATGAAGCCGAGTTGTATGAGGTAGGGTTCATACACGTCCTCAATGGTCTGTTCTTCTTCACCAATGACCGAGGCGACAGCGCGAATACCAGCGGGCCCGCCACGGAACTTTTCGATGATGGCGCGGAGCATGTGACGATCAGTTGGTTCGAGGCCGAGTGGATCAATCTCAAAGAGCGCGAGTGCTTCACGAGCCGAAGTTACATCAATTTTATTTTCTCGGTGGACTTGGGCGTAGTCGCGGACGCGCTTCAAGATGCGGTTGGCAACGCGCGGGGTCTGGCGACTGGAATGGGCGATGATATCAGCACCGGCATCATCGAGCTCGACCCCGAGAATGCGCGCGGAACGGAGGACAATGCGTTTGATTTCAGCTGGGGTGTAGAACTCAAGCCGATGAGTGGATCCGAAGCGATTGCGAAGCGGATTGGAGAGTGAGCCGAGCTTGGTGGTGGCCCCGATGAGAGTGAATTTGGGGAGGTCAAGCTGAATGGTACGAGCGGAAGGACCTTTGCCGATGATGATATCGAGCTTGTAGTCTTCCATGGCAGGATAAAGAACTTCCTCGATAGACTTATTGAGGCGGTGGATCTCATCAATGAAGAGGACATCCCCAGGTTCGAGGTTGGTGAGAATGGAGCCGAGGTCACCGACTTTCTCAATGGCGGGACCCGAGGTAATGCGAATATTCACGCCCATTTCTTTAGCGATGATATGTGAGAGGGTCGTTTTGCCAAGACCGGCTGAGCCATAGAGGAGGAC
>CAYOHD010000028.1:0-8444 GCA_964403705.1 uncultured Bdellovibrionales bacterium
ATTATCGACAGTATTGAGGGTGCGACGAATCGGCTTGCCCTCGCTCCGGTGCTTACGGAGAGTCTCTGGATGCTGGTCGGGGTCATTGTCTGTTATCAGCTTTTTTATCGAACGGGGGATTTTACCATCAGTACTGCTGAGAGTAAAACGATGGAAGACCTGAATCGACGCACTTTTCAAGCCTTTATGCGACAGGGCTATACTTTTTTCGCTGATCGTTTTACGGGAAGTCTGGTCGCACAATCGAGGAGGTACACACGGGCTTTTGAGGATATCGCCGATATTCTCATTTTCAATTTTTGGATGCCGACGGTGAGGATTACGGGTATTGTAGTTTCATTGTTTCTCATTAAGCCGATTATGGTGGCGATTTTTCTGTTTTGGATACCGGTGTACATCAGTGTTGCTTTTTGGATGACTAAGAAAAAACTTCCTTATGATACTGAGAGCGCTGCGCAGGATTCTGCTCTGACTGCTCGTCTTTCGGATGCCCTTTCGAATATATTTTCAGTTAAAACCTTCGCTTCTGAAGAGGAGGAAGATGCTGCTTTCGGTTTGGCAGCCAGGCGAGACGGTGTTGCTCGTTTGCGGAGCTGGTATTTTGGGAATATTTTGATTGCTATTCAAACCATCATGTTCAGCGTCCTTGAAATTGTCGCTATGTACACCGTGATTCGTCTCTGGCTGGCAGGGAGTGTGAGTACTGGGACCGTCGTTTTGGTACAGATTTATGTCGGAGCACTTTTCGGAGAGTTATTTGGGCTTGGACGAGCTTTTGGAAGGCTGATGAAGAGTACTGCGGACGCGAGTGAGATGACAGACATTTTGCTCCGAAGTGATACTGAATCTATCAGTCAGGCGATACCAGAGACATCTCTTTCGGGAACCGTGTTTTTTGAAAAAATTGGGTTTCGTTATCCGAAGGGCGGTCAAGTTTTTCAAGATTTCTCACTTGCTCTTCGAACGGGAGAGAAAGTAGGATTGGTGGGGAGTTCTGGTTCCGGTAAGAGTACCCTGACAAAACTCCTCTTGAAATTCATTCAACCGGATCAGGGAACTATTTGGGTGAGTGGACAGGATGTAAGCAAGATGTCTCCGCAGCACCTTCGGCGTTTTATCGCGTACGTACCCCAGGACACAGCTTTATTTCATCGGAGTATTGCTGAAAATATTGCGTATGGTCGACCAGAAAGCTCACGGGAAGCAATTGAGGAAGCGGCCAAACAAGCGCACGCGCATGAGTTTATTCTGTCATTACCTGATGGTTATGAGACATTAGTAGGTGAACGCGGTATCAAACTCTCTGGTGGTGAACGCCAGCGAATCGCCATCGCCAGAGCCATTCTGAAAGATGCCCCGATACTTGTTTTAGATGAAGCCACGAGCGCACTTGATACAACGAGTGAGCATCATATCCAAGAAGCCCTACATAAATTAATGCAGGGTCGAACGACACTTGTCATCGCTCATCGCCTGAGTACGGTGCGTGAGATGGATCGCATTGTTGTACTTGAGGATGGGAAGCTTGCTGAAGAAGGATCTCATAATGAGCTCATTGCCCAGGGTGGGATCTACGCTGGTTTCTGGAATCGGCAAACCTCATCTTTTGGTGAAGTATTGCTTGATGAGGGTGAGGACGAACCATCAAACGCATAAAAATACCTGAAACATGAAAGAAAGTCGTCTTTTTGTCACTGTGAAAACAAAAGCTAAAGATGAACAGGTAAGGACTCTTGATAGCACGCACTTGGTTGTGTCAGTAAAGGCGGCGCCGATTGAGGGGAGGGCAAATGACGCTGTCATTCGTATTCTTTCCAAGCATTTTGGTATTTCTCGGAATCTGATACGACTTAAATCTGGCTCGAGAGAAAGTCGAAAGGTGTTCGTTGTATGTCATCCAGAGTAAAGAATGTGAATAAAAAAAGAACTTTTTCAAAAGTTCTTTTTTTATTCGTTTATAATTCCTCTATCAAGCTAACCTTGGGTAGCGACAGCGTATTCACACTTTGCAGGAGTATCTACCTCTGAAAAGACGATAGGAGTATCTTCCGTGAGCGTCACATTATCACCGGGGTAGAGTGTGGCATCGGCTGGGAGTGTTCCGATGCAATGAAAAGTTGGGACATCATGGCACTCGCCATTTGAATCTGGGAGTATGTCAGCATGATTCATGTGCACCGCTTGGGCACTTTCATTTACTGAGATAATCACAAAAGGATTTGTTGAGGAGTTTGTTCTGTGACATATCGACACCTTAGTATTTGCTGCCAATGTGATTTGTATTCCGACGCCCGCACAGATAAAGAGGGCGAAGAATGAGAAAAAAGTAATACGCATATATTTATGGAGAGTTTTATTTTTTATATTCAGAGGGAATATCGACCTATGTACAAACAAGTATGACATAGAGTGAAATATTTTTTGTGTCTCATTTCAAGAAAAAGCGTGCGCAGTTTGACTCTCGAGCGGAAATATGGATTCTTGTTGTTATAAAAAGGCTTTTTAGAAGCTTTTTTTATTTTTTCATTGACGGTGTAGAGAAGTGTGGAGTAGAATGGGGGTACTCGCTATAAAAGTGGTGAGAAGTGGGGAAAATGATTCATGAGAAGTCGAATTATGTTTATTGGTGAATATTCCCATAGTGTTGATCCAAAGAAGCGCCTTGCACTCCCTTCGAAGTTTCGTGGAGAGTTGGGGAATCGGGTGGTGGTCACTCGCGGGCTTGATCGGTGCCTCTTTGTGTACCCGATGAGGGTATGGGAAGAAATCGCGAGTAAGTTGGGAAATCTTCCGGTTGGCGAGAGCGGGACGAGAAGTTTTATTCGATTGATGCTCTCTGGCGCAGTAGATACGGAGCTGGATAGTCAGGGGCGAGTATTGCTTCCGGAGTATCTGAAGAATGATGCGGGATTGAAAAAGGAAGTGACCATAGTGGGTATTTATAATCGTCTTGAAATTTGGGATGAGGATGCTTGGAAGAAATATAAGCAAAATGCAGAGAAGAATACCGGAAAGATCGCTGAGGAGCTCGGAAAACTCGGTGTGTATTAGCCCGTTCTCATTTTGAGCTTACAATTTTCAGAAAAAGATAGGATGGAAATTGTAAGCTGAAAACTGGAAAGGAAAGATACGCGTATGGATGAGACGAAACATAAGGCAGTTCTTTGGCATGAAGCTCTTGACGGACTTCGCCTTTCGCACGGCGATACAGTGATTGATGCGACTCTCGGAGGAGGTGGTCATACGCTTCTTTTTCACTCTGCGGTCGGAGAGACCGGAAGGGTAACGTCACTTGATATGGATCAGGTGGCTATTAACCGGTTTCTTTCGCGAGTGAAGAGTGAGAGTGGTTTGGCATCTGCTTTGGCAAGGAAGCAGCTTGTCCCAGTTCATGCTAATTTCGCCGATATTGGTGTTGTCGCAGAAGAGAATGGGCTGACACGAGTCGATGCTATCTTTGCTGATTTGGGTTATTCATCAGATCAGATTGAGGATGAATCGAGAGGACTTTCATTTTTGAAAGACGGTCCGCTTGATATGCGGTTGGATCAGCGTTCAGGTGAGACTGCCGCGCATATCGTCAATGTATGGTCAGAATCTTCTCTCGCAGAACTTTTCTCTGCAATGGGAGACGAAGAATATGCAAAAAGTATTGCGCGAGCGGTTGTGAAAGTCAGGAAAGAGCGTGCTTTTGTGAAGACGCTGGAGCTTGCGGAAGTGGTGAGACAAGCCATACCGACACGTGTCTGTCTGAAACGCAAGACGCATCCAGCCACCAAGGTATTTCAGGCACTTCGAATCGCGGTGAATGATGAGTACGGAAACCTGGAGCGATTTCTTGAGCAATCAGTCCATCTGCTCGCGCCAGGCGGGAGATTGGGTGTCATGAGTTTCCATTCGGGTGAAGATCGTATCGTGAAACAGTTTTTTCGTCGAATGATGAAGGGCTGTGATTGTCCGCCAGAGTTTCCCGTTTGTGTCTGCCAAAAAACACCGAAATTAAAAAACGTATCTCGAGACCCTATCGTGGCAACCGAAAGAGAGGTACGAGAAAATCCACGATCTCGGAGTGCTAAACTCCGTTTCGCTGAAAAGTGCTGACGCGGTTGTTGAAAAAAACAAAAAAACAAAAATTATGCGAATCTCAAGTCCTTATTCCCAGACGAGAAGAAGAATCCTTGCTGAATCATCCTCGGTGCAGCCTGGGTTTTTTCGAGCAGATATGTCCTTTGTTATCCTGCTGTTTTTTGTCGGTGTATTAGGAACACATATATACTCAGTCAACAGTAACGCCGTTCAGGGGTATCAAGTGCGTCACCTGGAGAAAAAAATCGCGAGTATGCAGGAGGAGAATGCGCGTCTAAAAATACAAGAAGCAGACGTGAAGTCGTTTCAGCGTATTGATGAAGCCCGGGATTCCCTTTCTCTGGATCAAGTGGAGGCTCCTCAATACTTTGAAGAGCGAGATATGGTTGCTTCACGTTAATGCAGATAGGTTTTGAGTGAGGAGCAACTCAGTCTTTTTGGGGACAGTCTTGATGCAGTGGGAATAGTATTGTATATTTTTAGTCTCAAACCTACTGGGAAGAATTTTTGCTCCGTAATAAATAGAGAGATATAGGGAGAATGAATCATCCTTCCCCTTGGAGTTTCTGAGAAGATGATGAAAAGGATGCTCTGAGTTTATTCTGGAGGGGTATGTATTCAGAGGATAATACGAGTTGTATGCGTGTTTCTCAGAAAAAAGTAATCAAAAAAAAGGGTGACGTCGGGGCGTTGCGCGTGGCATTTGCGTTTATTTTCTTTCTGCTCGTTGGGTTTGGGCTTCTTTGGCAGCTGTACCGTATTCAAGTACATGATCATCTACTCTGGAGTGACCGGGCGAAGAAGCAGCGTCTCTCAACTTTTGATTTGAAAGCAGAGCGAGGTGAGATCTTTTTGCATGATAATGAAGGTGCGTATCCGTTGGCAGTGAATCGTGAATATATGGCTGCTTACGTGGTTCCTCGAGAAGTACACAATGCAAAGGAGGTGGCTCATGAACTGGCAGTTATATTGAATAAGGACGAGGAGGAGATTCTGGGACGACTCGCTGACCGAACCGACCCTTTTGAAATGATTAAACGTCGATTGAATGATGACGAGGTAGCCAAGATTAGACAACTTGGGTTGAAAGGTGTGTCTCTTCTTTCGGAAAAATATCGTTATTATCCAGCAGGGACTCTTGCGTCGCATGTGGTGGGGTTTGCTGGTTTAGGCGAACAGGGAGGGGCAGGTGGCTATGGAATTGAAGCAGCCTTTGATTCTGAACTCAAAGGAAAGCTTTCTCAGGTGAATGAAGAGCGTGATGCTGGTGGTCGATGGATTTCGCTTTCGAATTCGCGTATGGATACTCCTAATCATGGTGACACATTGACGCTGACTCTCGACAGGGTTATTCAGCATGAAACAGAAAAAATCGTCCAGAAATATAAAGAAAAGCATGAGGCCGATGCTATGACCATCATCGTGATGGAGCCGACCACTGGGAAAATCTTGGCGTTAGCGAGTGCTCCGGATTTTGATCCAAATCAGTACGCGGAGACAGAGGATCTCAGTTTGTTTCTCAATCCAGCAGTGAGTTTAACCTATGAGCCAGGGTCGGTGATGAAGCCGATTACGATGGCGATTGGTATTGATGAAAAAAAGGTTGCGCCAATGACCGAATATACTGATACTGGGTCAGTAACGGAGTCTGGGTATACGGTGAGGAATTCTGAGGAAAAAGTATACGGCAGGAGTACCATGACTCAGGTACTTGAGAATTCGATTAACACCGGGATGATTTTTGTGGAGCGGGCAGTGGGACACAAAGTGTTCGTGGAGCGATTGAAGCGCTTCGGATTTGGCGAAAAAACGGGTGTACGATTGCCTGCTGAGCTTGGCGGCAATCTGAATAACTTGAACGATTTTCGTATCGGTATTCAGTTCTATACGGCGGCGTATGGGCAAGGTATCACGGTGACGCCTCTCCAGGTGGTCACGGCCTATTCGGCACTGGCAAATGGTGGTATGCTCATGCGACCACAGATTGTAGAGAGTATTGGCCACGCGGATGGAAGCATTGAGACTGTGCCACCCGAGGAGGTACGAAGGGTAATCAGTAAAGAAACAAGCGAGACGATTGGTCGTATGCTTCGGAGTGTTGTGGTGAATGGACACGGTAAGCGTGCCAATGTGCCTGGATATGAAGTAGTCGGAAAGACAGGTACAGCACAGGTGGCACGGACTGATGGTGGAGGATATGAAGAAGGGAAAACAATCGGGTCGTTTGTCGGATATGCTCCGCGTGAAAATCCACGTTTTGTAGTACTGACTAAAGTAGATAATCCAAAAGATGTGCAGTGGGCGGAGTCGAGCGCGGCACCAGCTTTTGGTGAGTTGATGCGGTTTTTACTTGAATATGCCAGAATAGAACCAACAGAATCCCTGTTATCCTCAAATCTTGAGAAGACAGGAATATAAGAAAACGATTACTACGCTATGTCTATTTTGAAATCAGTGATTGAGCACACGCTCCGTATTATGGCTCGCGTACTCCTGCGGAAATACCATCCCCTCGTGATTGGTATTACCGGTTCTGTTGGGAAGAGTTCAACCAAAGAAGCGGTCGGATTGGTACTTGCGAAGAAATATGTGGTGCGTGCCACGGAAGGAAATTATAACAATGAAATCGGTATTCCTCTCACGATTCTTGGTTCAAGAAGCGGAGGTCGTTCCTTGTTTCGGTGGGTGTGGATTGGTGTTCGTTGGCTCGGGTATGTCGTGTTGCCACTGCGGTATCCAGAAGTACTGGTGCTTGAGATGGGGATCGATCGACCGGGTGACATGGACTATCTCTTGTCGATTGTCTCGATTGATGTAGGAATATTGACGCAGGTTTCGGAAAGTCATATCGAATATTTTGGTTCACTGCACAATATTGCGAAAGAAAAAGGGAAGCTCATCATGAGTTTGCCAGTTTCGGGTTTTGCTATTTTGAATGCCGATGATGCTCGTGTGGTACGTTTTCAAGAGAAAACAAAAGCGAAAGTGTTGACCTTTGGAGTGAATGAGGGAGCAGATGTGCGGGCTGAACACATTGTCGTGGAGCCAGAAGCGCGATTGGTCAAGGGACTCTCATTTAAGATGGATTATCACGGGAAATCATTGCCGATACGCCTGCCTAAGGTCATCGCAAGACATCAAGTACCAGCAGCATTGGCCGCAGCCGCTGTTGGCATTGCCCTTCGGGTCAACCCGGTACAGATTGTAGATGCTCTCACTTCTTTTGAACCACTGCCAGGTCGGATGCGACTCATTCCAGGAACCAAGGGGAGTCTTCTTTTGGATGATACCTACAATGCATCACCAGCATCCACTTTGGCAGCCCTGGTTGTTTTGGGTGAATTACGAGCCAGCCGCAAGGTAGTCATTCTCGGGGACATGTTGGAAATCGGTGATGAATCAATTAAAAAACACTGTGAACTTTCTGAATCCGTGGTTTCCTCTGGCGCGAAACAGATTATTTTGGTTGGACAGAGAATGCGACATCTTTTTGAGGCATTAATACAAGATGGGCTGTCTCGGCAGCATGTCTTCTGGTTTGAGCAGAGTAGTGAGGCGGCTTCATTCGCGGAGAATTCAGTGCAAGAAGGGGACCTCGTACTGGTGAAGGGATCCCGGGGTATGCGTATGGAATGGGTATCGGAAAAACTCTTATTTGATTCTACTGAAGCACCCTATTTTTTGTGTTGTCAGTCACCAGAATGGAAAGCAAAGCCATTTGTGTCACCGAGTGAATGGACTGTTTCTCTTTGAGGTGTTGAGATGAATTTGTTCTGCATGGATATTTTTTATGGATATTTTTTCTGCCGTGTTGATTGTTGTTGGTCTTATCGTATTCGAGATTGTCTCGAGTATTGATAATGCAATTATCAATGCAGAAGTGCTCTCGACCATGGGCGCTCAAGCGAAGCGCTTTTTTTTGACGTGGGGGTTATTCTTTGCGGTATTTCTGGTACGCGGCCTGTTACCGTGGCTTATCGTGTGGGCGACAGTCCCGAGCCTTGGATTTTTCGGAGCATTTACAGCGACTTTCTCTAATGATCCGGCGGTGCATGAGGCAATTACGCGAGCTGCTCCAAGACTTCTGATGGGGGGAGGTGTCGTCCTGCTGTTTCTTTTTTTGCATTGGATTTTCCTTGAAGACAAGTGTATCGGCTTCCGTTGTGAGCGTTTTGCGGCACGACACGGTGTCTGGTTCTTTGCTGTGGTGTCAATTCTTTTAGCTACCATTGTTTGGTTTGCCTTGAAACAGAGCGCCATGCTCGGTTTTGGAGCGGTTATCGGATCGACTGCTTTTTTTATTACTCATGGATTTCGAAAGCAGGCAGAGGAGGCTGAAGAAGAGCTCAAGACATCAT
>CAYOHD010000029.1:0-275 GCA_964403705.1 uncultured Bdellovibrionales bacterium
GTGCTCAAGGGCGATGCTGAATAATGCGCTGAGACTCATGATGGGAAAAGAGATTTGATTTTTCTTTCCTCAAGTGTTAGTCTGAGGTCACAATTTTGAAAGGCAATGATGAGGCAATCACCTCGGAGCCTGGGGAAGAAATCCGACCTTTGTCCGTTCTTTGAACGGAGGCAAGCGGAGAGTAGAACCCTACGGTCGCGTCCGTTATCGCGCGTGAATGAGTCCGCATCTTCTCTCATTTCGAGGGGATCGTGGCGGAGAAGCCAGGGTGGTAC
>CAYOHD010000029.1:285-8435 GCA_964403705.1 uncultured Bdellovibrionales bacterium
TTTTCGTGTCGAGGATTTTATTGTATATGGTCGCATGGCTGATGAGTCATATTGTTGAATGGCTATGGTAGAATACCTTACTTTGAATAAAATCAGTGCGTATAAGAAGGCTTTTGTTCTTTCTAACTCTGTTTGGAATATCATAATAGGTTGGGATATGTTTTCGAAGCAGACTGTTGACTCACAATTTACCCGAGCTATCGACTCTGTATCAGCCAATATTGCCGAAGGATTTGGTAGATACGGAAAAAAAGACAAAGTGTATTTTTATCGTATTGCTCGCGCTTCTGTGTATGAATCCCTCGATTGGCTAGAAAAATCGAGAAGAAGAAAGTTGCTACAAGAAAAAGAGTATATTGTTCTATTCAGAAATCTGAAGGAATTACCCAAAGATATTAATGTGCTCATCAAGTATACGAACGAACGCCTGAGCACTTAGTGAAGCATATAACCATTCAGCCATATAGCTATGCAACGAATATTTAAGAAGGTGGAGGCACAGGTGAGTTTTCCCAAAATGGAAGAAGAGACTTTGCGTTATTGGGAAACAGAGAAGATTTTCGAAAAGTCGGTGGCACAGCGCGAAGGGAAACCGCGGTATAGTTTTAATGATGGTCCGCCATTCGCGACAGGAACACCACATTATGGGCATATTGTGGCGAGTGTTATCAAAGACGTGGTGCCACGCTACTGGACCATGAAGGGGTTTCAAGTCGAGCGGAAATGGGGCTGGGACTGTCATGGGCTTCCTATTGAAAATATTGCGGAGAAGGCGCTTGGTATCAAACACAAGAAAGATATTGAAGCGCTTGGTGTGGCAAAGTTCAATGATTTTTGTCGCTCGACCGTGATGGAATATGCGGCAGAATGGGAGAAAGTGATACCACGCATCGGACGCTTTGCTGACATGCAGCATGCCTATAAAACTATGGACAAGCCATACATGGAGAGCGTGTGGTGGGTGTTCAAAACACTGTGGGACAAAGGACTCATCTATGAAAGCTATCGCTCGATGCATATTTGCCCGCGTTGCGAGACGACGCTTTCGCAGCAGGAAGTGAGCGACAACTATATCGAGGTGAAAGACTTGTCAGTGACTGCCAAGTTTGAATTGGTTGATGAGCCAGGGACCTTTGTACTCGCGTGGACAACGACCCCGTGGACATTGCCGGGCAATGTGGCGTTGGCAGTTGGCGGAGATGTTGAATACGTGATTATTAAAAAACAAGATGAAGGAACTGGGCCGCTTGTCAGATTTATCCTCGCAAAGGATCTTTTGGAAAAACATTTTGGTAATGAGGGATATGAAATTGTCCAAGTTCTCAAAGGAACTGATTTAGTTGGAAAATCCTACAAGCCATTGTTTGATTATTATTCTAAAGATGAATCTTTAGAGAATCATGAGCGAGGCTGGCAAATCTACGCGGCGGATTTTGTGAACACGGAGGACGGGACGGGGGTGGTGCATATTGCTCCGGCCTTTGGTGAGGATGACATGAATTTGGGGAAAGAAAAAAATCTTCCATTCGTGCAGCATGTGCGTATGGACGGCACGATCAAAGAGGAAGTGATGGCCTTTGCCAACATGGAGATTAGTCCGCGCGCCAAAGGGAAGGTGAATGAAATTCGTGAAGCTGATTTGTCTATCGTCAAATATCTGACAGAGAAAGGCCTCGTCTTTTCATCCGAAAAATATCTGCATAGCTATCCGCATTGCTGGCGTTGTGATACCCCACTTCTCAACTACGCGACTTCATCGTGGTTTGTGTCGGTGACGAAGATTAAGGAGAAATCCCTTGAACTCGCCAAACAAATCCATTGGTCGCCAGAGCATATGAAGGAGGGTCGCTTTGGGAAATGGCTTTCGGGTGCGCGTGATTGGTCGATTAGTCGCCAGCGCTATTGGGCAAGCGTCATGCCGATTTGGAAATGCACGTGTGGTGAATTGCGCGTATTCGGATCGATAGCTGAGCTCGAAGCAGCGAGTGGAAAAAGAGTAGATGATTTACACAAACATATCGTTGATGAAATCACGGTGCCGTGTGAGAAGTGCGCTGAGACCATGCGACGCATTCCAGATGTACTCGACACCTGGTTTGATTCGGGGTCGATGCCATACGCGCAGGAGCACTATCCGTTTGAAAATGAGGCGCATTTTCAGAGTGGCTTTCCAGCTGACTTTATCGCGGAAGGCGTTGATCAGACACGCGCTTGGTTTTACTACCAGCATATTCTTGGAACGGCGGTACAAGAGCAGGTTGCTTTCAAAAACGCGATTGTGACGGGTATTGTTTTGGCCGAAGATGGCAAAAAAATGTCTAAACGACTGAAGAATTATCCTGATCCGATGGAGGTGGTGCAGAAGCACGGCGCTGATGCGCTTCGACTCTATCTCCTTTCTTCTCCGATTGTTGCGGGAGAAAATCTCAATTTTTCTGAGCATGATCTTGCTGAAAGTTCCCGCAATGTGTTTCGTATGTTGTGGAATTCGTATTCTTTTTTCATGATGTACGCGGCTATCGATAATTGGGAACCAAAAAAGCAAGCAGCGCCATCGGAAAATCTCCTTGACCGATGGATGCTTTCGGAATTGCAGATGCTGATTCGGAATGTCGATCAGGCCATGGAATCGTACGAGCTGCTTCGGGCGACACGTCTCTTCGCGCCGTTCATTGACCAGCTTTCCAATTGGTATATTCGCCGAAGTCGGGAGCGTTTTTGGAAGAACGAAAGTGACAGCGATAAAGAGCAAGCCTATCAGACACTCTTCGATGTTCTGGTGACACTGACCAAACTGATGGCTCCATTTACACCTTTTCTGTCCGAAGAAATCTATAGGAATCTTACAGGTGAAATTTCGGTGCACCTTACTGATTGGCCGATAGTAGACAAAGATTTGATTGATGAAAAATTAGGACGAAATATGCAATCCATTCGTGAAGTTATTACTATTGGGTTACAAAAAAGAGCTGAATTAAAAATAAAGGTGAGGCAGCCACTGGGACGTATTTTATTAGGCTGGAGATATGAGGAACTTGTGAATAGTATTTTCCCAACTTCAGAGCGTGGTTTTTTTGAGGGGGTTATTAAGGAAGAGTTGAATGTTCAAAGCGTTGAATCTACTTTGATTTCAACGGGTAGCTTACTGTCGCCAGATAAGCAGGGGATTGAAGATATTGCACTTGATTCCGAAATTACTCCTGAATTGAAGCTCGAAGGCGAAATGAATGAAATCAATCGTGCCATTCAAGAAGGGCGAAAGAAGGCCGGATTTAATGTGGAAGACCGTGTCCATCTGGGGTATCAGGGTAAGAAAAGTGTATTCGAGAAGTTTGAAGATGAAATCAAACGCAAGGTCTTGGCCACGACCGTGACACCGGGTGACATCACTGATGCCGAATACACTGCTACCGTCAACATCGAAGGCGAACCATTCACTTTTCAATTAAAACGAGTATGAATGAAGTCGTGAAACAGTGGGAAGAAGTTTCGCGTGAGGAAGTTTTGAAGAAATATGGGCGAGGAATTGAGCGGGTAGTATTTCGATTGCCAAATAATAAGGAAGCGGATTTTTACGTACGGAGTGGACAAAATAGTATTGCGTGTTTAGCTCTCACAAAAGAAAAACAGGTGATTGTAGTTAAACAATTTCGACCAGGGCCGAAACGGATTTTATTGGAATTACCGGGTGGAGGAGTGAAAACAGGGGAGTCTCTGGAAGATGCGATGGCCCGAGAACTGTTGGAAGAAACAGGGTATGTGGGTAAGATATGTTTCGTGACGAGTGTTTTACCGGATGCGTATGCTGTATTTCAGAAAAATGTTTTGGTTGCGACTGACTGTGAGAAAATCGCGGAACCGAAACTTGAAGATAACGGAGAGATAGTCGAAGCGGTTTTATTATCACTTGAGGATTTTCGTGCGCATATTCGGAGTGGACAATTGACTGATGTTGAGATTGCTTATCTCGGATTGGATTATCTTGGTTTGCTGTAGGAATCAGTTAATGAGTTCACGTGTTCATGCGTTTGTGAATAAGTGGCCGTGTGTGGTGAGTCACGTGTTATCAGATGTCGGTTCTCTGAATGGAATATCGTTATACCGCTATCGTGTTGAAGAAGAAAGAGGTCGGAGAAACTGATCGTTTATACACGTTCTACACCAAGGAACAGGGCAAAGTGCGAGCCGTGGCCAAGGGGATTCGCAAGTCAGGCGCAAAGTTGGCCAGTCAGCTTGAGAACGGAACCCTTGTCGATGTGGCGGTGGCGCGTACTCGGGGCACTGGGAAAATCACAGGGGCATTGGCGGAAGAATACTATCCGAAACTGCGTGATCAGCTCGAGACATTGCATGTCGTGCTGATAGTGCTTGACCGTTTTGAGCGATTAGTCCATTTTGACGAGCCAGATGAACGGTTATATTTTCTGCTCGCTGATTTTCTCCAGTACGCGGAGAAAAGCGCGCAGGATAAGAATAGGGAAACAGCCCGTCTATTGGGAGCTGCTTTTCTCTTTCAGTCCATCGCGCATCTTGGATATTCGATGGAAGTGCATGTCTCGGCCGTGAGCGGGAAAAAGTTTCTCGGACATGAGCGATTTTTTTTCTCTCCGGCTCATGGTGGGGTAGTGTTGCCGGATGAATGCGGTGATATCCCCGCTCTTTTGATTCAGCAAAATACAATTAAGCTTCTCCGGGTATTTCAAAGACACTCGTTTTCTGCCCTGTTGAAGATTCGCGCGACGACGAATGATGTACGTGAACTTGAGCGTATTGTGAAACATTTATTTGAGTGGGTTTTGTAATGATGGGGAACATCTGATGAATGTGCGTCGCATTGAAGTGAAAGGGTACTTTTGTTAGAATGAAGGCAATAAAGAAAAATATATGGGACTTCAGGATCTGAATGAAGAATTACACGGTCGAGATTTTCATCTTGATCGTATGCAACAGCACACGGAGTATGATCCGACTGCTCCGGGGGCGGAGGCTGGTGAGAAACGGCAGGCTTTTGAAGCCGCTAGCAAATGGCAGGCCACAGCTCGACCGAGCGGGGACGTGATTTTTATGCAGCAGGAGAAGCGGAAACATCGAATAGCCCTTGTTTTGGGAGGTGTTGCGCTGTGTGCGCTTTTGATTGGATCCGTTGTCAAGATACGGTCTCTCATGTACAGCGAAGAACAAATACTCCTCACCGTGAATGGCCCGAGGCAGGTAGCCAGTGCTGAAACAAGTGATTTTACGGTTATATATAGTAATAAAAACTGGTCTGCTCTTGAAAATGTTTCTTTGATTGTGTCGTATCCAGATGGTTTTCAGCCAGATGAAGATTCGAAAATAAAAATTAGTGGTTCTCAGCTGGAAATTCCGCTTGGGACAGTCAACGCGCGCACGGATGGTAAGGCAAATTTTTCAGGTAAGTTTTATGGTTCACGAGGAGAGACGCTATTTTTGAAAATGCGCTTGCGTTATTCTCCGTCTAGTCTGAGTTCTCAGTTCGAGAAAGAAGAGCAATATGGTGTTTCTATCGCTTCTTCTATTCTTGCCTTGAATATGATTGCGCCTCAGCAGTCATCAAGTGACAGTATGGTGGAATATGCGATTGATTATGCCAGTCAAAGCGATCGGGTGCTCCCAAATATTCGGGTAAAAGTTGAGTACCCAGAACAGTTTACCTTTCTCTCGGCCGAGCCAGCTCCTTCAGAGGGGAATTCTGTTTGGTACATCGGGACGCTGAATCCAGATCAGAAAGGAAAGATTATGGTCAAAGGAAAGTTGGCTGGGGCTCATGATGAAGTCAAAAAAGCGCGGGCATCCATCGGTTATACAGAAAGCGGAAAGTTTGTTGCTTATGGCGCATCAGAACAGCTGACACGTATTGTTATTCCGCCGCTTTCAATCACGCAGACTATTAATGGTCAGCGTGACTTAAGCGTCAATGCTGGCGATGTGCTGAATTTTAATATTGCATATCGGAATGAAAGTAATATTGGTTTACGTGATGCTATTATCACCCTAAATCTCAATTCTGGCGTGCTGGATTATTCGAAACTCAGACAAGAAAATGGATCATATGATTCCTCAAATAAGACTTTAATTTGGAAGGCATCTGATATTCCTGGTCTCGCTCGTCTCAATCCTGGAGAAGGAGGGACTGTGTCTTTTACGATTCCTGTTTTGAATCCCATCCCAGAAAGTGTTTCTGGAAAAAATTTCTCTATTCAGACTACGGCGAAGATTGACAGCCCGGATGTTCCGACTCCAATCGGTTCGAATAAAATTATCGCGAGTAATACTTTAGTGACGCGAGTGAATTCATCTGTGAGTATCGGCGTGTACTTGGCGCAGGACGACTCCATGTTGGTAGGGAGGGGCCCAATACCACCAGTGGCTGGCCAGGAGACTCTCTACACGCTTAAAATTCGGTTGAATAATGAATACAATGATATCACTGGCGCAAAATTAGGAGTCACCTTGCCGAGTAGTTCACGTTATCAGAAAAAATTCGCACCCGATACGGAAGCTGTGGAATGGAATGATCGTACCAATACGTTGGTGTGGGATTTGGCGACGTATCGAGCGGCTCGTGGTGAAAATCGAGAACTTCGTTTTCAGGTGGCGGCTACTCCAGATGTATCTTTGATAAATAAGGATCTCTCATTGATCAATGGAATAGTATTTACCGGAAAAGACCAATTCACGAAACAGGATATCCGCATCGAAAGAAACGAGCAGGACGCAAAATATATCAGGAAAGAAGACGGCAGCTTCGTTAATATGAATGTGAGAGGAAATTAGGGATGTTTGAGAAAATGATACTGCCTAGTGGTGGGCGCGTCGGAAAATTGATGACCAGAAAGGGAGAGATACGGACTCCCTTTTTTATGCCAGACGCGACACGGGCTTCAGTCCGCGGATTGGCGATCTCTGATATCCAAGAGACCGGAGTTGAGGCGTTGGTAGTGAATACGTATCATCTGTATTTGCAACCGGGTATTGAGCTGATGAAGCGGATTCCGGTGCAAGCGGGGAACATTGGTGATACCCATGCTTTCATGGGCTGGAATGGACCATTACTCTCGGATTCTGGCGGGTATCAGATCTATTCACTCATTCATAAACACGCTGAGATGGGGCGTATCACCGATGAGGGAGCCGAATTCCGTTCCGTACTTGATGGGTCAAAGCATTTGATTACTCCAGAACGAGCCATTGCTATTCAATTTGATCTCGGGACAGATATGATGGTGTGTCTGGATGATCCACGACCAAATGACGCACCGAAAGAAGAAGTCAAAATGGCAGTTGATCGAACGCTTGAGTGGGCACAGCGTTGCCGGGCTGAGTACGATCGACAATGTGCGTCACATAGTTTGGATGATGCGTCGCGTCCACTTTTGTTCAGTGTGGTTCAGGGTGGCATGTATATTGAAGAGCGACAGCGTTGTGCTGCTGGCCTTATCGCTATCGGGTTTGATGGGTATGGTTTTGGTGGACGGCATATCGATGATGAGGGGAACTTCTTGGAAGATATTCTTGCGGCGACAGCGGCTGCGATTCCTGATGGCGCACCGCGCTTCGCGCTGGGCATTGGGACTCCATCGGATATTTTGCGCTGTCACGCCCTTGGTTGGGATATGTTTGATTGCGTGATACCTACTCGCGAGGGGAGACATGGCCGCCTCTTTCTGTGGAACCAATCCGAAATCTCCGATTCAACATCTCCAATCTCGCATCTCTCCATCATCCGGGATCATCTGGAGAGAGATTTCTATCACACCATCAATATTCAGAACGAACAATTCAAAGAGGATTTTACTCCAGTTGATCCAACATGCGAGTGTGAGCTTTGTCGGCAGTATACGCGTGCGTATCTTAAGCATTTATTTAAGGTTGCTGATCCATTGGCTGGTCGTTTGGCCTCGATACACAATTTGCGTTTTTACATGCGACTTATGGAAGCGCTGAGAAATAGCCTAAAAATGGCCTAAAAAGAGGGAGAGAAAACATTGACAAAAAGAGAAATTCGTCCTATAGTGAATTGTTGCATTCTGGCAACACAACAGTTGTTTTTAACGAACGGGAAAGGACACATCATGACGCAAGGATGCAAGGGTGTTGATAGCGGGACACGAGTAATCGTGTTTATCCAG
>CAYOHD010000030.1:0-8389 GCA_964403705.1 uncultured Bdellovibrionales bacterium
TACCATAGAAACTCCACTGTCAACAAGGCTTTTTGTGCTTTCTTTTAAGGAAGATTTATCCCTGTCAAGGGTCCACCAACCTACCCGTTTTTCTCTCTCAAAAAACCACTCCCGATGGCCTCTATTTCTTCTTCACCGCCCACCCAAATACCTCTCCAACCGCATCCGCAATCAAATCAAAAAGCGAGACTGTCTTGGATCCCGTATATACAGCATGTTGCTCGCTACTGACCGCATTACCAAACCGATCCTCGCTCTTGATGACATACACATACGTTGAGGCTTGATCAAGCCCTGGAATGGTAATACTATGGCTCAAACCAAAGCCTTCTTCCTGAGCTATTTTCGGTGTCTGTCCTGCTCCCTTAGAGTATTCAATTTCTGCCTGCGAAAGCTTATTCGTCTGCCATGTCACGGTCAATCGAACCTCTTGTTTATTTTTCTCGGTGAAAGATTCACCACGAATATCGGTAATTTCAAGAGGAGAAAGGTCATCTTCCGGAACAAATAATTCAGCTTCACCCCCGATGACAATCGACTCGGCTCGAAAATTTTCACTTTGATAACGCGCATCAACTGCGGATGTGTCTACCGGTAAATCTTCCTGTGGCAGAATCGTCGCTTTTCTCTCTTGAGAAATTTCATTTGGCTGGTTTTCAAGTGGACGATTCTCCCCCCCCGACCAAAAAAACCAAACAACTCCCCCTCCCACACGTAAGAGGAAAAAAAAGATCAAGACCCAGATCAACTTTTTTTTATTTTTTTTCGGTGGCGGCCACGAAACACTCTCACCCATACTAGCAGGATCATTCCCTGCCATAAGAGGCGACGGGGTGTTTAATCCACCAAACCCTACGCCTGCCATAAACGGCACAAAGAAAAAATAAATTCTACCAAACTAGTTCTTTGATTTTCAACAAAATACCAAAGAAATCCCCACATAAATTCCATAATCATTATACCAAAAAAGTCCTAAAAACAAAAGGAAGAAGGACGTCAAAAACACCCTATTTCAAAGTATTTTAGTGAGTAGAGCTACTGCTGTTTTCGAATATAATCATATGCCGAGAGAGCAGCGACCACGCCGTCTCCAGCAGAGATATTATTCTGCTTATACGGAGCATCGGTCACATCGCCCGTCGCAAAGATACCCACTCGCGAAGTTGCTTTCGTTCGGTGGTCAAGCATGACTTCCCCTCGCTCATTCCTCTCCACTAATCCTGCCAGAAAATCCGAGTTTGGAATCATCCCAATTTCAACAAAGACACCATCTGATTCGATGCTCTTTTCCTCTTCAGTTTGAGCGTCTTTGTAACGAAGTCCAGTTACGACATCTTCCCCAATTATTTCTTTTGTTAAGCCAAAATAGACAACGCTGACTCTTGAATCAGCCAAGATTTTCTCTCGGGTAATCGCGTCCCCTTTGAGCTCGCCTGAACGCACCATAAGCACAATTTCACGAGCATATGGAAGAAGGTCCTCGACTGCTTCTAAACCAGAGTTTCCTCCACCAACCACCACTACCTTTTTCCCCCGAAAAAAGGGCGCATCACACGTTGAACAATACACCACTCCCTTTCCCCGAAATTTTTCTTCACCGGGAACGTTAAGTGAGCGATGTCGACCACCCGAAGCAATAATGATTGTTTTTGTCTGATATGTTTCCCCAGAACTCCCTTCCACCAAAAATTGCCCCCCACTCTCCTTCACTGCGGTTGCTAGTTCTCCAATTCGAATTTCAATTCCTTCTTGTGCGCGGAGGTGTTTTTCAAGTGACTGCGCAAGCTCCCACCCCGGAATTGAAATCGTCCCGATCCAATTTTCCACCGATGCAGACACCGAAGATTGCCCACCAATACTCTCGGTAATCATCAACGTTTTCAGTTGTTTACGTGAAGCATAGATAGCCGCTGATACTCCTCCTGGACCACCACCAATAATAATCACATCGTAAATCATATTCTTCTCTTTTAGTTTATTAAAAGCCCTGTTTTTCTCTTCTACACTCTACCACGTGCCTGCATCGCAAGAGCCACGCGCTCAAGCGCCACCACATAAGCACCCATACGAAGCGTCGTATTATATTTTTCATGTGACGCCCACACTACCTCAAACGCTGCTTGCATTTTCTCTTTCAGTCTCTGATGTATTTCTGATTCTGTCCAATAAGCATTCATGGCATTCTGAACTTGCTCAAAATAAGATACCGTCACGCCTCCAGCATTCGCCAGAATATCCGGCACAACAACAACCCCTCGTTCAAAAAGCAACGCATCTGCCTCACTCGTTACCGGTCCATTCGCCACCTCGACAATGAGTTTCGCCTGAATTTCTGTAACATTTTTTTCAGAAATAGCCCCTTCCAAGGCTGCTGGGACCAAAATATCACATGGAACAGCCAGAAGCGCTTCGCTTGGCAAAGATTCGCAACCCATACATTTTTTCAACGACCCCGTTGCACGCTTATGCGTCTCAATTTCTCCTACATCCAGCCCCTCTTCCCGATACACTGTTGATTGAGAATCTGAAATCGCAACTACCCTATATCCGGACTCATGTAACAGACGGGCCAGGTGACTTCCTCCATTCCCGAAGCCCTGAATAGCAACCCGAGCACGATCTGGCAAGTGCAGTTTCTGAGCAGCATTTTCAAGTACAAAAAATGCCCCCTGCGCAGTAGCATAGTCACGTACCAAAGAGCCACCAATACTCAATGGTTTTCCAGTAATAACACCTGGCGCCTTCTCTCCAACTAAGATTTCATACTCATCAAGCATCCATCCCATCACGCGAGGATCCGTCGAGACATCAGGGGCCGGTATATCTTTATTTTTCCCGACAAAAGCTGCTATGGAGCGCATATACGACCGAGACAATGCTTCCAGTTCGCGGTCTGAAAACGTTTTCACGTCAACCGCGACCCCTCCTTTTCCTCCACCCAGCGGCAATCCAAGCACCGCCGTCTTCCAGGTCATCCACGCCGAAAGAGCCATCACTTCTTCACGAGTGACACCGGGATGGAAACGAATCCCACCCTTGTACGGTCCGGCTGCATCGTTCCATTGAGAACGAAATCCAGTGAAAACTTTCGTTTTTCCAGTATCCATACGCACCGGAACCGAAACCTCAATCACTCGATCCGGTGAAAGGAGACGTTCGAAAATATCCGGGTGGATACGAGCTATTTTTTGAGCCGCATACAGCTGTTCACGAGCAGTTTCGAGTGGGTTCATATGTTTTTTCTTCCTCAATTTACGGACTACTTCATCCGAAAAAGACTTTTCAGATACGATTCACTGATTTTCTGCTTTCCATCCCATTTACAAGCGATATCATTCTTCAACAATGCAACACCCAACATCGCGACCGCTTCCCGGACCGCGCTAATTTGAGTAATAACAGCAAGACACTCGCTCTCTCCCTCAACCATTCTCCGAATACCACGAAGTTGTCCCTCAATACGAGCGATACGAGCAATCATTTTCTCACGATCCGTTTTTTCCTGTTTTGGCATATGACCCTTTCTTGCAAGAAACATAAATATACCCTACTGGGGTATATTACAATCGACCAACTCCTCTGTCAAACAGTCCAAAACCACCCTATTCTGACAAAGCTTGTACTTGTTCTCGAAACTGATCTCCACGATCAAATTCATTCTTAAACAAGCCAAAACTTGCTGCTCCAGGTGAAAGCAACACGACATCTCCGCTCTCAGCATTGCGTGCCGCTAATTCCACCGCCTTCCCCATAGACTCCACAACGGTCCATTTCTGAATCTCAGTTTTTTTCTGAACTAAGAGATTCTCCAACTCCTTCAATAATTTCTCTGTTCCTGTCCCCTTGAGAAAAACCACCCCTTTCGCTCGATCCAAAATCACCACGGCTAATTGATGAAAATCAAGCTCTTTATCAGTGCCTCCAACGATAAGATACACTGGCTCCTCAAAGCTCTCCAATGCTGCTATAGACGCCTCTGGAATCGTTGCAGCGGAATCATTATAGAAACGGACACCTTTCCTTGTTCCGACCAGCTCAAGTCGATGTGGAACGCCTCGAAATGACGAAAGTCCTTGTTGAATGATAGCCGGCTTCACGCCAAATGTTCGTACCGCAGCCACGGCTGCCAATGCATTATCGTAATTATGCTCTCCCAACAAAGATGTCCCTGCCAAACTCGCAATTTCTTGGTGATATCCAGATTGAGCTTCGATAATTCGATCAGAAACAAGTGTAAATCCATCTGAAGAGGCCTGAGTCGCCCGAGAAAACCAAATAACCCCTGCGGGCGCATCAGCAGCCATAGCCTGTGTCCAGGCATTGTCCGCGTTCAAAATAACGGCTCCAGAAGACTGAAATCGAAAAATGTTTTTTTTATCCTCTACATACGCTTCCATACTATCGTAGTAGTTTTGATGGTCTGGATATACATTCGTCACCACCGAAAGAAGAGGGCTTTTTTGAATACGAGACAAAACCGACAATCTCCAAGATGAAAGCTCAAACACCACTACACTCCCTTCTTGTATTTTTTTCAACTCCCCAAGAACCGAGATACGGCTAATACCAACTCGCACTACCCGCTGTTTGTTTTCCTCCAAAAGATGAGCTATCAAGGATGCGGTAGTTGTTTTCCCTTTTGTCCCAGTCACCCCAATAATGGGCACCGTACAAAGATCAAAAAAAATCCCGGCATCAAGAGTGACGGGAACATTATGCGTTTCAGCAATCTGAATAAATGGATTCGTCCAGGATAAGCCAGGGTTCTTTATTACCAGATCCGTTTCGATGAAATCTTGCTCTCGATGTTCGCCAAGTACATAGTGTATTCCCCGAATATCCTTCAGCGCTTCCAAGGAAGTCTGAAGCTCTTCCTTGGTCTTCAAATCAGTTACCAGAATTTCCTTCGCCCCCATTTCAGACAAAAAACGGACTGTACCAACTCCTCCGTCATTGAGCCCAAGCCCCATAACAGTCACCCTTTTCCCAACAAAAGAATCTCGCGTAAACATACGGCATGTATATAACACTTCTCCTAAATAAACACACTCGCTAGCAGCTCATTATACACGTTTTTTTACTTTCCGAATAGACTCTCGCCAGGCAAACAATGCCAAGGCCGCAATCGCACCCAGTGTATCAGCAAGCATATCTTTCTGAGCATCCCATACGTCTCCTTGACTCCCCAGATAAGCCGCGCCAGCTTCAGGATCATTGGTGATAGCAAAAATCCACTCAATGAGTTCGTACGCCATCGCGACCGTCGCTAGAGTAAACAAAGGAAAGAGATAGAGCACCACACGAGAGCGCACTGCCCGTTTCATCACCAGCAATTCAGCGAGCGCAAAAGCGTAAAACCCCACCGAAAAATGCGCCACTCTATCATACATATTCCGCTCAAAACCAAATAAGTCACCCAGTACATCAAATGGAACCCGCTCAAAGGTGTAGTGTCCTCCGATAGTGTGCAGAAAAATCAGAATACTCATCAAAATGTAGGCTGTATCTGAAAATCGTATACCCCGGGCATACAGTACCACAATCATTCCCACAATAATCCATACTGTCAAATTCTCCGCAAACCAAATCTCACGTTGATACGGGTTTATGGCCAGTAGAGAAAAAAGCACACCATATCCAAGCAGGAGAATATACGGGACACGCGAAGTTGACTTATGCATAGAGTATCTTCTCAATATTTACCAATGGAGCCAGCCATGCTCGCGCCGAATGATTGTTCCAGCGCGTTCTTTTGTCATGTGCCCGTGCGCCAAAGCAATCACTCCATTGACCATCACCCACTCGATACCATCCGGATACCGATATGGATCTTCGAAAGTCGCTCTCGATAGAATCGTATCGGGATGAAACACGACAATATCCGCGGCATATCCTTCGCGCAAGAAACCACGATTTTGTAAAGCGAATTTCACCGCTGGTTTTCCAGTCATTTTATGAATCGCTGCTTCCCATGACAATAACTTTTTCTCCCGAACATATTCAGCTAAAACCTTCGGGAAAGTCCCAAAATTTCTCGGATGCACCAAATCGCCCGTTGACTTATGTCCCACAGCATACCCCACGCCATTACTCGAAATGATAGAAGATGGGTGCACGACAGCCTTATCTACATTGTGCTTCGACAGGACTTCAAGTGAAACGATTGCCTGTCCATTGCTTGCCAATAAGATATCTAAAATCACTTCCTCCGCTGATTTCCCTTGTTCTCGGGCAATATCTGCAATACGGTGTCTACGAGTCATTCGACTCAGCTGTGACGAAGACAGGATCATACTCCTATAATCCCACGCTTCTTTTTTCATATCTCGGACAACTGCCTGCCGAACTTGTCGATCACGAAGACGGTACATCATCATCTTTCGCCCACCCTCCGTAATCCATTTCGGCAAAAATGTATACAAGACTGAACCGGTTGCTGTATACGGGTATACGTCAAAAGTAACATCCTGATTATTCATCGAGGCAGTTTCAATAAGGTGAAGCGCCTCATCCATCAACGGCCAATATTTCTCACCAACCGCTTTCAAGTGAGAGATATGAAGAGGTGCTTCCGATTCACGCGCGACGCTTATAGCTTCTTCAACCGCTTTCACCAGGCCAGCTCCTTCATCGCGCACATACGTAGCATATACTCCACCAACTGCACGAGCTACCAATGTCAATTGCACCAATTCTCTTATTCCCGTGTCATGGGCGTGTGTATACACCAGCCCTGTTGAAAGACCGAGTGCTCCTTCGTGGATAGCTGTGCGGAGAAGCCTCTCCATAGAATTAATCTCCTCGGGCCTAATCGGACGGCTCTCATCATGCATGACCCCCCGACGAAGTGTCCCATGCCCCACAAGAGTGCCAAAGTTCACTCCTGGCCGGCGACGTTCCACTTCTTCCAAAAAACCCTCCATAGAGAGCCAATTGAAATTCACTTTGCCGATATCAGTCCATTTTTGTATAGACCGAATAACAGAAGGACTGGTAAAAGGAGCAAGCGAAGACCCTGAATTCCCTCCAATAATCGTGGTTACCCCCTGGCACAACATACCTGCAAGCTCTGGTTGCGAAAGCAGTTCCCAGTATGTATCCGAATGATTATTCACATCGATAAACCCGGGAGTTACGTAACACCCACTCGCATCAATAATTTGTTCCGCCGAGGATGCGGAAAAATCACCAACACCAACAATCACGCCTTCCTTCAAAGCAATATCAGCCACTACCATCGGGTTTCCACTCCCATCGATGACGGTTCCATGTTGTATAACTATATCGTACACACGTTTCTCTCAAATTTTTGTTTGTGTATTTCAAGGAAAAATCACACCGAAAAAACATTCGGTTAAGAAGATTTTTCTTTTAATTTCTCAACAATCTCTTCAACTTCTTGCAAGAATGCTCGATCTTCTCGAAGTGTTTTTGGTAAAAACACGCGGATATCAACTGCCTGTCCAAGTGACTTTACTTTCTCTCGAGCCTCCCGCTTCGCAATCTCTATCATTTCTGCATATCCTTCCATTGATCTCGTCGCATAACGCAAATTTCGAAAATCCTGTTTCACCGCGGCCATCACCACTTGATTTGTCCTCATATCGGAAAGCATTTCCGCAAGAGGGTTCCCCGAATCACGCGGGTTTTTCATCCCCGCAATACGAATATTAAAGTCCTCATCTTTCTTGAGCGTCTTCGAATCAGCATAATGCATAGCATAAGCCGGATCCACCTTGGCTACCTCCAGCATAAAAGCTTTGTCTTTCCGAAGATGTTCAGGAAGCGTTTCAAGCTGAGCCAGAGCTTCCTCTGGACTTGATTGGAGAAACTGGAGGTAACTTGTTGCTTCCTGACTACTCACCCCACGAATTCCCTCACTCCCAATTAAGGCATCCAACACCTTTTTTGGTTTTTCGACCGGAACCGGTGTCTCAGGAGTCTCCGAGATAACAACTGGCTGCTCTTGAGGAATAACTCCCGGTACTTCCTCTGATAATACTGTTTTTTTCTCTTCTGCCACTGCTGCTTCAACAGGCGCTTGCTCTTTTTCCGGAGCGCTACTCTGCTCCTCAGTGGCAGATACCTCTTCGCCTGCATGCGCATCCTGACTCAACACCGAAGGCATCTCTTGCTCCTCTTCCGAATGACTTTCGACATGAGAGATTTTCCCTGACAACTTGGCTTCCTCTTCATTCAGTGCTTTCAATTTTGTCTCTAATTCCTTGCGATGCTGAATCAAAGTCAAAAGTGTATCATCATCTTTATCCGGTGTAATAGACGTATTGAGCTTCTCGAGTTCCTCTTCCAGAGCTTGCTCCTCGGCCGTGAGTGCCGCGGCACGCTTCGCCTCTTCATCGACCGGCCCGAGGGCGTGACGCTCGACGAC
>CAYOHD010000031.1:0-8139 GCA_964403705.1 uncultured Bdellovibrionales bacterium
GTTATACCGTACTCCCCCATGATATATCATTTCCTCTTTCTTCGCGATGAAAGAATCAGAAAAGAAAAGGAATTTAAATCCGCTAGATTCTATTTCGACTCAAATTCATCGCCGAGCACGATGGTTAATTTTGGTGGCAGCATACCCTTCCGGGTTAACTCTCCTAGCCCCTCCTCGAGTGCTTTCCGGAGACTACGAGCACCAAACTGAGTATTCATTTGCTCGACTTGATTGGGGTGTTCACTTGCCAAGCGTTCAGCCCGCTTCTGCGCATCATTTTGAAACAGAAGATATTGCCTCGCCACCTGGTCCAAAGCCGTCACGTATTCGTCAGATTGAATAAAAGACCGTTCCTTAAATCGGAGTAGCTCTTTCACAACTTTGCGAGCGATAATTTCCTGCGCGCGATAATACATATAATGCTCCCGTATCCCTTCTTCTTCTGATAACTTTGGTCTCCAGTATCGCGTACATGACGCAAGCTGCTCGAACCAGTCCGGTTCAAAGCTCTCATCCAAAGACTGGAGCTGTGTCTCACCGGATTCAACTCTTTCGATCTGTACCGCCAATTTCGTAGAAATATGCTTATACACTGATTCCGAAACCTCCTGGTATCGATAGAGAAGACCAAGGAAATATCTCTCTATGCCAAGCGCGTGCAATCGAATGGCGTGTTCAAATTCCCGTGGTTGGCTCTGGAGTAGAGAAGCGCATCGATCACATTCTCGATCACGCTCCTCCAGACAAGCCGCGTGTACCTTCGCGTATGCTGAATCGCCGATGTACCCCTTGTTGTGGAAGCTCTCAACACGATCCGCTGCGAAATCATAGATAAAGGCTCGACTCTGATGGTATTCTGAACGCTCCAGAGGTGAAAATGCGTCCAATTTGAAACGTCGGATAATTGGACCAATCGTGGTTGCCTTCACGAAAAGCGTAAAATAAATACAACCGATTGTCAGGGCAGTCACAAACTCTTTCACACTGAAATCAAACACCCAACCTGGGATCGTCAAATTATCCGGAATCAACATAACCATCGTGACCGCCAAGGCACCACGCAAACTTCCCCAAGCCAAAAGATGCTGCCAAGAAAGAGGTATGTGGTTTTCGCGACGCTGATAATTGAGCCAAGTGACGACCGGGTAAACAGACAAGGCACGCGCCACTACAACAACTGCTACTGTAATCAGTATCGGGAGAAAGAATGTTCCAAAATCAATCGGGAGATCAGCAAACAGGAGGCCCATGGTGATAAACACGAGCGAATTGGCGAGAAAAGCAAAATAACCCCAAAACCGCTCCATAAAATGTTCGGTCTGATAAGAAAGTTTCGATCGGCCGTAATTTCCAATCACCATGGATGCCATCACAGTCGCGATAATCGCCGAGAGCTTCAACTCAAATCCAAACAGTACCAGGTGATGAGATACCACCTCTGCCAAAATAAAAGTGAGATGAGCAACCAACATAGTGAGAGTAATTTCGATATGTTCGCTATTTCCTACCTTACCAATCAATTTAGAGAAGACGAATCCCATGAAGAGTCCAAAGACGATACCGCCAATGACCATACTTCCGAACATCAAAACTCCCTCGGCGAGACTTCCGACTCCTTCGTATCCCTTCAACAGCATTTCCAGCACAATCAAGAATGCCGCGAATGAAGTCCCATCATTAAATAAACTTTCTCCCTCAAAAATAAGGGAGAGTCTTCTGGGAACACCGAATTCCTTAAAAAGAGCAAGTACAGCTACCGGATCCGTCGCGGAAATCAATGCACCAAACAAAAGAAACACCAAAAAAGGAATCTGAAATCCAAATAGGAATGCTAAGCCGTACAAAATACCCGCAATCGCGAACATAGAAATGAGCAAGCTCACAATCGAAAGCCATGTAATCGAGCGGATATTCGCCTGCAAATCACGAATCTGCATATTATACGCAGACTCGAAAATGAGAATAGGCAAGAAAATATAAAAAAGGAGTTCCGGAGTTAATCGGAATTCCTGTATAAAAGAAAGCCATTCAAATTGAGCAAGAAACGCCAAACACGACCCCACAAAAACCAGAAGGACCGTAAAAGGGAGACGGGTTCGTCGCGCCACCACAGCCACGCCAATCGAAATCAAGAGGAGTGTAAAAAGTGAGAAAACCGAATAAAGTGTCATAAGAAAAATCCGTTATGAATAACTCTCTCCCTCTATTCTACCGCGGAGAAAGAATAACGAGTATTCACCCCAGGACAAGCCCTGGACTCAAAAACGAATTAATGTTCGTTTCTTTCCGCGGCAAGCCGCAGAATATTTTGAGTAGAAAAGCCGATTTTACCCGAGATTCATTGTCTGGGCAAAAGCGTCCCGACCTTCCGGCCGGGACGCTTTTCACAACACCTCGTGTAATCCTATTTGATAACCGCGGTAGCACCTGCTTCTTCGAGTTTCTTCAAGATAGCTTCGGCATCAGCCTTGGAGATCTTCTCTTTGATAACTTTTGGAGCGGCATCAACGAGATCCTTGGCCTCCTTCAGTCCAAGACTCGTGACCTCGCGCACCACCTTGATGACATTGATCTTCTGTCCACCAGCGGCGGTCAATTCAACATCGAATTCAGTCTTTTCTTCCGCAGCTTCCGCGGCACCGGCAACTGGCATAGCACCCATCATCATCGGGGCAGCGGCTGAAACACCAAACTTCTCCTCAAGAACCTTTACCAACTCTGAAAGATCAAGAACGCTCATCTTTTCGATTTCCGCGACCAACTTCTCGAACTTCGCTGGAACCACTACTTCTTCTTTCTTCTCTTCTGACATATGTTTATCCTTATGGATGAATTAGAATAACATGTTTCCCACTCACTCTTTTGCTCTCAGCAGAACGAAGAAGTGCTTTGCAAAACGCCCCTCTTCGCTCCGCTGAGATACTCCTCTTATGCTGCTTTTTTCTCTTCTACTGCCTTGAGTACCCGAACCAACCCACTCAGATTCCCCGACAATGTTCGGACAAAACCACTAATTGGAGCCTGAAGAGTTCCTACCAACATACCACGCAGTTCATCACGCGATGGCAATTTGGCCAATGCCTTCGCCTCATCAGCAGAAAGATGCTTGGATCCAAGCGCACCACCTTCGATAGAAAACTTCGTACCCTTGTTGGCCTTGATAAACTCGGCCAGTGTCTTGGCGGCCGCCACTTCATCGGATGAAAACGCAACTCCAACCTGACCTGGTAACTCGCGAACATTGCCTTCAATCCCCGCCTCCTTGAGAGCAATACTCAACAGAGTCTTCTTCATCACCTGCCAAGAAGAACCGCTTTTCGCCAACTCCTTACGCATGCAGGTCAAACTCTTCACGGTCACCCCCTGGTACTGCGCGTACACCACTGCTTTGGAAGCACGGATTTTGTCCACCAAAATCGCGACTACCGCCTCTTTCTTCTGTCGTGTCTGCATAAGCTTTATATATCAGCTACCGATAAAAAAATAATCTGCGGGGACACCGCAGACGTCTCTATTGAAAAAAGTATCTCTCTTTTTTTCAACTTCGCACTTCCTCTTGAGGACTTATCGATTCTTTCTCCCTTCCACCTTGGAAGAGAAAATTCAGAACATCGCCTCAGGTCTACGGATGGCTTCTTCAATTGTGCTTACTATTCTACTCATCAACACCGCCTCTGTCAAACCTCTCGCGCATCTCAATCGTCAGAGAGTATCGGTATACGAAACTATGCTGAAGCTTCTGCTACCGGAGCCGCCGCGACTTCTTCAGCCGCAACCGCTTCTACTGGCTTCACGACAGGACGCTTCATTTTGATGGCCCGTTTCTTCTCTACAGTCACGACCCCCTCGCGCACGAGAAGATTGTGCACCGAATCTGAAAGCTGGGCGCCCAAACCTATCCAATGCAAAATTCGATCCTTCTTCAAAACTGACCCCTTCTTATGTGGATCATAACTCCCAAGCATCTCAATATGCCGCTTACCAGGAGCTTTTGTCTTCTCCTGCAAGGCAATACGAAAACTCGCCTGGTTCTTCTTTCCTACTCGATTAAAACGAATGGTCAACATATCATCAATACAAACATGACTTATCCCAAAATACAGCCTTTACTGTAGCGCAATTAAAAGAAGCTGTCAACCTGAAGCAAATTATTCCACTTTTTCGACTTGATCCAGACGAATCGAAAGCAATTGCGAAATACCATCACGCTGCATCGTCACACCGTAGAGAAGACCGGCTCGTGCCATGGTCTCGCGATTGTGAGTGATAGCAATAAACTGAGTGTGATCGGAAAGCTCTTGAAGCATAGTACTAAAACGACGAGAATTTGCTTCATCCAACGCTGCCTCCACTTCATCAAGCACAGCAAAAGGTGGTGGGTTATGCGAAATAATAGCAAAAAGAAGCGCGAGTGATGTCAATGAACGCTCTCCTCCCGACAGCATAGACAAGTTGGTGATTTTCTTTCCAGGAGGACAGGCGAAAATCTCAATCCCAACTCCATCGCGTTCCTCTTCATTGGTTTGTGTATCACCCATTTCTTCTTCCTCGCCACGACGGCGAAGCGCAATACGTACTTGAGTGATATCAGCCTTCCCTCCACCAAAAATCAACGTGAAATACTGTGCAAACCGCTGTTTAATTTCTTTGAACGTTGTCTCAAATGCCTGGTCAATTTTACTGTCCATTTCTTTGACTACCGAACGGAGTGACTCGAGAGCCTGCTTAAGATCTGCTGATTCATGAGTCAAAAATTCAAAGCGTTTCGCGGTTTCTTCATACTCATCAACAATAAGGGGATCGATTGTACCAATGTGTTCCACCTCCACTTTGAGCCGACTAATTTCACGTTCGAGTCGCTCACGATCAACCTCGGTGACTCCATCATACACGACTTCCTCTGGTCGCATAGACAACTCTTCACGAACAAGTGTAACCAAGTCTTCTTCTCGTACCTCGACTCGCGCCAAGCGCACCTTTAATTCATTAAAATTATCCTTGAGCTGCTGCAATGCTCGTTCGCACTCCCGAGATTCCTTTTCCTTTGCGAAAAAAGTTTCCCGCTGCACCCGATTCGCCTCACGATGAGAAGCAATCATCTGCTCTTTTTCCGTGATGAGAGCTTCCACTTGGGTGATTCGTTCCTGCGTGGCCGACAACTCACTCTCAAAAGACTGGAGTCGTATATCGCTCGCCGCTTTTTCCTCGGCGTTCAAACCAATAATATGCGTCTCACGAATATTCCCAACCCCCGCCTTTTCCGATAGCTCAAAAAGCTCCTGCTTAATCACTTGCGCAAACTCACGAATATCCTGAAGATCTGCCAATTGTTCTACCGATTGAATCCGTGAAATAAGCTGCTCCTGATCCGCGCCAATTTTCTCAACCGAACGTTTCACAAAAGCTAAATCAACCGGAATTGTCTTCACGACTTCCTTTTCTCTCCGCCGTTCCATCTCAATCTCTCTCTTGCCTTCGATAACACTCCGCGTTCGTGAGAGGGTATTCAACTCCGCATGGAAAGCGCGGACCTCATTCTGCCATACATCTTCTTCCTTTTGATCCTCAAGCGCCGCACTCACGAGAGCAACCTCGCCACGCAGACGAACGGAGCGTTCTTCAAGTTCTCCGATGACCTGTTCCGCGGTCTCACGATCGCGTACCATCGAACCTCGCTCTGTTTGGAACTGATGCCACAAGAAACCATACAGGAGAAACTGCTTTTCTTTGAGTCGTACAGCGATATCTTTTCCTTGTGACGCTTTCTCGGCTTGACGCTTCAAATTCCGAAGGTGCGGCTCAATTTCAACCAGCAAGGCATCCACTCGTACCAAATTTTCCCGGGTACTTTCTAATTTCCGTATTGCTCGCTCTTTTTCAATCTGATACGGCTTCACACCGGCTGCATCTTCAAAAATGGCTCGTCTTTCGAGCGGAGAAGCCAGAAGTACCGCGTCTGACATTCCCTGCGTAATAACACAGTAGCTTTCTTTGCCAATCCCAGCCTTCGCCAACACGTCAACCACATCCAATAATCTCACCTTATTGCTATTGATAAAGTATTCTCCTTCACCACTCCGGTGTATCTTTCGAGTAACAGAGACTTCAGAGAACTCAATCGGGATACGCTGATCGCTATTATCAAAATGAAGAGTGACAGACGCGCTGCCCATTCGTGACTTCCCTTCGGTACCAGCGAAAATCACATCTTCAGATTTTTTTCCCCGCAAGTTTTTGGAAGACTGCTCACCGATAGCAAAACGAATAGCATCAGCAATATTAGATTTACCCGAACCATTCGGTCCCACAATAGCTGTGATACCGCGCCCCAAAGTCGCTTCCGACGAAGATGAAAAATCCAGTACCGTCTTGTTGGCAAAGGATTTGAAACCAGAAATTTCGAGACGCTTCAGATACATACACCACGCTCACATTTCAAAGGGAAAATACATCACTTTTCTCTCTCAAAAACCAAAATAACCTCAAAAAACTCGCCATGCGAGATCGACATGTTTTCAGTATATCCGATTTTAACCGAGAAAAGAAATAGAGGGCGGCACCATTGGTACCACCCTCCCTCCACTTCACCTTACTTCTGCGGCTGCTGGTATCGAAGCCGAATACGCCGGATGATATTTGATACCCCACTACAAGTGGAAAGTATCCCCATGCAGATGAACATACTCACTGCCCAAAAACCGATTCCGAAAAGAATGAGCAGCAAGAGCAACAAAAGCAGGTTTTCCGCTGCCCGGACAACACCAAGGAATACAAGACCATACGTCATATCAGGACCCTCCCACAAAGTCTCAATCACACCCTGCGCCAAGCGCCTCGCCGTTTCGCCAACGTCACCCTGATATCACCGGCCACATCCAGCAAAAAATACAGTGCTAGACCGATGGCAACGAGCAAAATGCCAGCCGTACAGGCATTCTCCAGGAGCTGCACCAGAGTCAGGTCACGCAACATGGCTACCTCCTGCCTGTGATTGACGCTGATGCGCCCACCGATGAATCATGTTCATTCCCACTCCTTTCGATGAATGGCTTTTGAAAACTAAAAAGACCTTTTTATTCAAAAGGCCGGCTAAAAAACTTCAGGTACTTTCTATATTATACACTACCAGCCCTTATTTTGCAAGGCCTGCTTGGCAGCAGCACGCTGGGCTTCTTGTTTTGAAACACCCTCTCCTTCTGCGATCAGTTCTTCTCCCACGAAAACTCCCGCGATAAAATGCCGGTCATGATCTGGTCCCCATTCTTTGATCACCCGATAAGTTGGCGTGACCCCAAAGTGTTCCTGAGCTTTTTCCTGAAAAAAACTTTTGGCATCAGCATATAGTTTCTGATCGAGTACTTCTGGCAGGTGCGACAGAATATGGGCCACGATGAATTCCTGAGCAGCCGTATAACCCTGATCCAAATAGAGCGCCCCGATAATGGCCTCCATGGCATTGGCGACAATATACTGTCGTGCTCGCCCCGTGTCCTTGGCCTCACCACGACTCATCAACAAAAAATCCTCAATCCCGAGCTCTTTGCCGATAGTGGCGAGCATATCACCGTTCACCAGTGCTGCTCGCCAAGCAGTCATTTCTCCCTCTGGGCGATCATAACCATGAAAAAGATTCTCCGTCACCACCAATTCCAATACCGCATCCCCCAGAAACTCGAGGCGTTCATTGTGCGGGGACGTACACCCGCGATGTTCATTCAAATAAGAACGATGAATCAAGGCTTCTTGAAAAAAAGCCTTATTTTTCACGCAAATATTGAGTCGCTTCTCGAAAGCTGCTACATCAAACATACACCTCTCTTGCCACTTCGTGTCCGTAATTTCGAACGAAAAATTATATCTCTCTTATTCTTATGCTTGCTTTTCAGCTTCCTCTATCTGTGCTTCTTCGTCAATCATATCACCCTCTTCTCCTGACATAACGGATGTATCACCGTTAAGGGCTTTCTCTTCTTTACGCTGTTTGAAGTGAGCGTGATTTTCAGACACATCATTCTTGAGTGGCTCACCCATCTCACGATAAATCGTGCCCAATACACCATTCACAAAACGAGGACTCGCATCACTCCCAAATGACTTCGCGAGCTCGATAGATTCGTTAATAGCTACTTTGGGTGGCAC
>CAYOHD010000032.1:0-643 GCA_964403705.1 uncultured Bdellovibrionales bacterium
AAAAAATCAGAGGTATAAAAAATGCCGAACCCTAAGTGTTGCTGGGGATTCGGCTAAGATGAAGATGCGGGCGATGCTCAGGGATTCTCTTTCTTATTTCGATGACATTGAATTGTGAATTCCCGAGAGTGTCAAAAAGACTCTATGACAACGGGAAACGGCAATGTGAGCTGTTGACACACAAAGCGCCACCAGTTCATCGATAGGGTGGCGACATATATGTCTTTTCCGTCAAGATGCAATCGGATGACTGTGGTACCACAGGTTTCAATGGGTACTCGTTCCATGAGCCCGTGGTGAATGAATTCTCGTTCGAGATCGTAAGCAGCGGCATAAAGCAAATCTGCTGTTTCGGAGTCAGTGTCGTCTGGAATGAAGTTCGAGCGATGAGGGAGAGAGCACTGAGACCATGACTGTCCATCTCCTGATACAGAGCAAGAGTCGAAGTATTGTAAGAGGAGTTGCCAGACATGCTTTCGGAATCCTGGAGCGATATTAAATTCGTTCAGGCGGGGTGTTGTTAAAACTGTTTCCATGTATCAACTCCTTGTAGTGTGATGTGGAAGAGCGAACATTGTTGATGAAATACTACTCTCTTGTACGTGATGCAGCCTTTATAACTCTTTTTTGCCTTCTTGTCCAT
>CAYOHD010000032.1:653-8037 GCA_964403705.1 uncultured Bdellovibrionales bacterium
GGGTGGGCTATTTCCTGAACCCTGTTCTTTTTTCGGAGCAATAGTGATGAACACTCAATCAGAACTTGATCGGGCTTTTCGAGATCTTGGAGATGGGGCATTTATCCGAAAATGAAAAGAGGGCCGCGCGTGGCGCAAGCCCCCCCTTTTTTTTTGTCACTGTCGACGACTATTGTGGGCGGAAAAAATCCTGGAACATCTCAAACCAACCAGGGCTGAACCGTGCGAAAGAGTATTCCGTATCTTTCCTCTGGATGATAATGATTGCTTCCATTGTGGGGAAATCCATCCCACGAAGAATCGATGTCCTGATGATTTGATCTCTTTCGATCAGGAAATCCTCGAGTGCAGCCGCTTGTTCATGCAGCCGAAGAAGCATGGAACGAAGCCTTTGGTGGGTCCCACACGGACACTCCTTATTGCGAGAACATTGGAGTGCACTTGTTGCGTTCCGAGAGAGTTGCTCCCATCCGGTATATCCGGTGGAAATGCCATCAACACGAATAGCCAAGAGGGATACATCGGGGAGATTTTGTTGTAGCATGTAGAAATCCTTTCTTTCAAGAAACGCAGATGTTAAAAAACGATTGTTGAAAAAATGACCGCGAAATGGATACTTCGCTCAGTCAAAATCGAGTATAAAAACCATAGCATCAATTATTATATCTGTCAATATCTAGAAGGACAAAAAAATTGAGACAGGGTATTGCACCTGCCTCGGTGTGAGTGCCTCTGGTTGAGGAAAACCCTTATTATTCGTCATCGTCATCCTCCCAGTCTTCTTCGGTCAGAAATGGGACAAGAAAGAGACCGATAACCGTAGTCCAGGTATGCCCCCGGGGACTGAACCATTCCATGATGTTGAGGCGTTTGAATATCGGATCCTCGATAGCGATGCGGATATGCGTATAGACATAATCTACGGGACCGCAGCCTGCTTCGCAGAATCGATGATCTTCCTCTCGTTCGATGAGCTGGTGCGCGATGAGCACGTCTTCAACCGCGTGTATACGGTCAAAAAGCCGTTGGAGTGATCGACACTCTCTACAGTGCATCGACTCATCAGGACCACGAAGTGGGCATGCTTTCTTTGATGCGCATTCTTCATCGACTTTTGGTTTTGGATCTCCGACCGTAATTCGTTTCTGTTGCTGTGTCCTGTGATATTGGTCGATATCATCCAGAAGCGTACATACTTCAAGGACAAACGCACGATCCGGAGAAAAACCATATGTTTCGGTCAGTCGTTTCCCGAACTCAAGGAACACTTGTCTATCGGGATTTCCTGCTTGTGTAGAGGTCGCCATCGCGATTCTCCTTTCATGGTAAAAAACTATATTAGGATGTTAAGGGACTGAATCTTCAGGAGAAAATAGTGAGATTTCTCCGTATTCTAAGGTATAAGCCTCTCAGGTACTAAAAATGAGCGCGGACATAGTTGGCATAGTCTTTGTCGGCACCTCCGATGTGGTCAATCCACCATCGACCCAGATGAGCTTCGAGGTCAATCAGCATTCCATCGACTGATTCAAAGGTATAAATGCGTTCTTTCATGTGCGTGTAACGCTCGATAAATTGAGCATGTAAGGCGCGGTGTTCGGCAAGGCGTGGGTATTGATGTTCTTCCATGTAGCGTTCTTCATCAATAAAGTGTTCATCGATGTACTGATCGAGAAATTTCAGTACTTGCTCAATGACAATCAGGTTATTTTGTCCACCCGCAAGGGCATCAAGGAGAGCGTTGACTTGTTCAAGAAGGTGCTTGTGTTGATTGTCGAGTTTTTCATCGCCAACTGACATATCGGGAGTCCAGGTAAATTGTATATTCATACGTATCCGTTTAGTGTATAAACTATTTTGAGTATATCTGAAATAGATATTTTGTATAGAGCAATTTCCCTGGAATATGATACAGCTATTTGCCTCAAATGGAGATTTTGACTACTCTAACGAAATGGATTACTGAATTATTCTTCTACTATGAAATCTCAAATTCGCGTGTGTGTGAATGTCAACTGCTGCCAGAGGGGAAGCCAGGAGGTCGCCACTACGCTCAAGAAAGCCTTTGTTGATGATTCGACAGAAGTGACGGTCTCCGAAAACTGCTTTCGTTTTTGTAAATCTGGTCCGAATGTGGCGGTGAATGGCGCTTTGCTCCATCATATGAGTCCTTCGAATGCGGTGGCTCGGGTACGTCAGGCTTTGACACAGAAGACCGTTAAAAAAGAAGCTCTTGGAACACGGCCTCTTGATGAGCTCGATGCCGCTCTTGACGAGATGATGAATTTCTAGGGGAATATTGCATTTTTTGAAAGAGCATGTTAGGGTGTCTCGATACTTCGAATTGAGGTATCGAGGTGCTTTATTCGCAAATCCCTTCATTGTTTTCTGGAGGGAGGAAAATATATGCAACGATTTTTTGTCGCCCAAATAGCCCGTCTTTTTTCTTGGATAAAAAGAGAAAGGAGTAACTCGTTACCACAACAAGATTCTTCGAGAACGGAGTCGGGAGAAGAGAATACGCCTCTCTCAGTCGGCTGGCTTTTCTTCGTGTCACTTCTATTTGGTATCCTCATAAAACTGGTTTTTAGTCACTTCATAACTATGGGATACGATGACTACCATGCTCTTAAAGCGCAACAAACAGTACACCTTGTCGAACTTCAAGAAAAAACGCTCAGAGAAGGCGGATCCCTCGCGTATGTCTCTCGACACGCTTCAGGACCTCTCTGTCGTGACTCGGAATAATGAATTGATACCTCTCAAAAGCATATGTCAGAAATATCACCCAAAAGAGAACAGGCTACTCAAACGATATCCAAGAACTCTTTCGCTCTTCTGATTCTGCTTGGCGGATTATTCCTGGGGAGCCTTTTTGTTGATATCGGGCAACTCGTTCTTGGGAGAGGATTCTCTCAGTCTGTCGTTCGTGAACACGAAGTACTTGAGCAGGGTGGACGAACCTGGGTCGCATATCGAGACCCAAGAGTTGATATGACTTTGCTGACGGATCCAGAATGTAAGGCTTGTAATACGGACGAGGCCCTCGTGTGGTTGCGACGTGTGCTTCCGACTTTGAGTGTTTCGGTAATATCTCAAAATTCCGATGAGGGTCAGCGCCTTATCAAACAACATGCACTTCGGTCGCTTCCGGCACTTCTCTTCTCAAATACCATTGAAAAGACAGATTTTTTTGCCCAAGCCCACTCACTCTTTCAGCTCTCAGAAAAACAGTACCTCCTCAATATGGAAGAACTCGGTTTGCCTGTGGGGAAGTATCTTGCAATGCCATCCATAACTGATCAGAGCATTGTCCTGGGGAATCGGGAGGCTTCACTCGCTGTCATTGTTTACTCTGATTTTCAGTGTAGTTTTTGTGGTACCTTTCATAAAAATCAGGTCAAGAAACTGCTTGATGAATATGGCGATCGAGCTGCTTTCGTTTTTAAGGCGCTTCCTCTGGACACGCATCCTAAGGCACCACTTCTGGCATCGGCTGCTTTGTGCGCTCATGAGCAGGGGAAATACTTTGAGTATGCAAATGCACTCTTCAGTAAGCAGCATGAGCTTGAGCAGCGTTCAAATACAAAACAGGAACTCAAAAATATTTCTTGGATGGCAAAACTCAACTGGAAACCTTTTTCCGATTGTCTCGATCAGAATCGTTTTGAAGAGCAGGTTACGAGTGAGGCTACTGAGGCCAGGTCACTTGGCCTGACTGCCACACCAGCCATCTTCATTGGGAATCGCTTTTTTTCGGGCGCAGCCGAATATGACACTCTCAAAAAAGCTCTGGATGAAGAGCTTGGAATTTCACATTGATATTGAATGGGGAATAAAAAACAGCATATTTGAAATGACTGTTTTTTATTTCTCTGTTGAGCCAAGACCGGGATTTGAACCCGGGACCTATGCGTTACGAGTGCATTGCTCTACCAACTGAGCTATCTTGGCCTCCTCTCAGAACAAAAGGAGTATATCCGAATCATCACTTTTTTTCAAGCGTCTCTGATATGATTTCTAATTCGATGCCAGATTGTGTCTTGAATCATACTCCTTTTTCCGCTATAATCGAGTCACTTCTATGGAATCACCTCTTGAAACACTGACCCTTCTTCGCCAAAAACTCCTGCGTTTGCAGGAATATCTTTGACTTTGCTACGAAAGACAAAAGAATCACCGAGCTGACTCTTGAGAGTGAGCAATCTGGTTTTTGGGATAGCCCCAAGCGTGCCGGTGGCATTATGAAAGAACTCGAGCGTCTCAAAGGAGAGCGCGAGAAATTTTTTGCTTTGGAGAGAGAGATGAACGATACAGCTGATTTGATTGCTCTTGGTCTCTCAGAAGCGGAAATGCTCGAGGTCGAACAGACTATTGCTCTATTCGAGCAGACATTCGCTGAGTGGGAATTTTTGGCATTGCTCTCCGGCACATACGACACTCACGATGTATTGCTTACCATTCGGAGTGGAGCAGGTGGTGTCGATGCTCAGGACTGGGCAGAGATGCTTCTTCGTATGTATTTACGATTTGCTGAGAATCGTGGATGGAAGACAAAAATACTGGATGAAAATCGAGGAGGTGAAGCCGGCATCAAAAGCGCGACGATTGAAATAACCGGTGAATATGTCTACGGGTATTTGTCGCTTGAAGCAGGTATTCATCGTTTGGTTCGTCTCTCTCCATTTAACGCGAATAGCTTGCGACAAACCTCCTTTGCGTCCGTGGAAGTACTTCCGGTAATCGAGGATGACACGGCACTTGCTATCCGTCCTGATGATCTGCGTATTGATACCTACCGTTCTTCGGGCGCCGGAGGACAAAATGTCAATAAGACTGAAAGTGCGGTTCGAATCACCCATATTCCAAGTGGTTTGGTAGCCGCATGCCAAAGCGAGCGATCGCAACTTCAAAATCGTGAAGAAGCGATGAAGATGCTTCGAGGCAAACTCGCGCAACAAGAGATAGAGAAGCAAGCTCTAGAAAGACAGAAACTGAGAGGTGAAGTAAAGAGCGCGGAGTGGGGGAATCAGATACGTTCATATGTTCTCCACCCATACACGCTCGTCAAAGACCATCGGAGTGACGTCGAAACCAGTGACACGGCTGGTGTTTTGAATGGACATATTGACCTTTTCATTGAGTCTAACTTGCGCGCCTTGCGAAAGTAAGCGAAAATAGAAGAACAAGGTATTCATCAAAAACAAATATGTCGAATATTGTCCCGATTATCCATTTTGAGCACGTCTCAAAGCACTTTTCTTCCGAACAGCAGGTATTGAGAGATATTACTTTCTCTCTTTTACCAGGTGAGTTTGTTTCATTAGTTGGCGTGAGTGGTGCTGGCAAATCTACCATTCTCAAGCTTATCTATGCTGAGGAAATTCCTTCGGAAGGAGAAGTGTACTTTAACGGTCGTCCAATTAGCGGCATCAATCGCAAACACCTCCCATTTTTTCGTCGTAATATTGGGACGGTTTTTCAGGATTTCAAGCTTCTTCCTAATCGAACTGCTTTTGAAAATATCGCCTACGCCCTTGAAGTTGATGGCCGAGAGACTGAGGAAATTCATCGTGAAGTACCCGAAATTCTCGAAATCGTGGGCCTGAGTGACAAAGCCAATCAGTATCCCAGTCAGCTTTCCGGCGGTGAACAGCAGCGCGTCTCACTCGCCCGGGCGCTGATTCATCGTCCAAAAGTCATTGTCGCGGATGAACCAACCGGCAATCTCGACCCCGTTTCGACCCAAGAAATCGTTAGGCTGCTGCTTGAGATTCATTCCTTTGGTACCACCATTCTGCTTGCTACTCACAACAAGAGTATCGTGGATACTCTTGGCCGACGTGTTATCACGCTCGAGCAGGGAAGAATAGCGAGCGATGAAGCGCATGGTAAGTACACAGTGGAGCATGCCTCGGTTCCGCAGAGCGTCTCAAGATCAGCCTCTCCAAAAAATATCTAACTCTATGAAAACACTCAAATTGTGGCGTACCTTTCATGAAGGTCTGACCAATGTCCGTCGGAATGGATGGCTTTCGTTCGCGACGGTCGCTATTCTCTCTCTTTCGCTTTTTATCATTGGGCTTTCAAGTTTCATCGCGTATTCGACACATTTAGTCCTCGATAATATCAAGGATAAGGTTAATGTCACTATTTCGTTTAATCAAAATGTCAGTGAAGCACGTATCGTGGAAATTAAAACTTCTCTCGAGAAGTACACTCAGGAAATCGCCTCGGTAGAATTTATCCCTCGCGAACAGGCACTAGCTGAATTTCTCGCCCAGAACGGCAATGATGAGAGTGTCAAAAAAGCACTCGAAGAAATCGGTGAGAATCCGCTCTTTTCTTCGTTGATTGTCAAAGCGACCAAGCCAGAATATTACGAAGTCATCGCCAAGCAAGTACAAGGCTCATCGTTCCGAGATGATATCAGTCGTGTCAACTACGAAAAAAACAAGAAGATTTTTGAGCGTATCCAGCTTATCAACCGCACGGCAACCACGGCAGGACTGACGCTCGGAAGTATTTTTATTGCAGTCGCGCTTATTATTACGTTCTATACGATGTATATCACTATCCATTCCCATAAGCAGGAATTTGAAATCATGCGTCTTGTCGGAGCGTCGAATCTCTACATGAAAATGCCTTTCATCTTTGAAGGAATGTTTTATGGGGTTACCTCATCAATTATTGCTTCGATTTTTCTTCTGGTGATTTCCCATTCGTTAGCGCCGATGACGGAAGGAGCTCTTCCTCTTGGGGGCAACACGCAATCCCTTTTCCTTCAGCATTCTCCCGTTATTTTCATCGGACTATTGGTTCTTGGGGTCACGCTGACAACTTTTTCGGCCTCACTGGCTATCCGTCGTTATTTGAAGATTTAACAAAAGAATTAAGGCATGTATGCAGAGCCTCATTTTTTGGAAATGAAGCTCTTGTTTTTTATCTGATTACCTGTATAATCGAGAGTCAATTCGAGTTTTTTCCCAACTGCATATTTTTCCGAAAGGAGGCATTCCATGCTTGAATATTTACGGTTATTGAATGTCCTGGCGAGATATCGGACCAAAGAACAATTTCTTGACTACCTGACACGATGGACTAGCTTCAGTCTTCATGAGAAGGAGTCTATTCGGATTGCATATGACCTCATGGAGAATCAGTTCAATGGTGTTCGTCGTGAAAGTGGTGGGCCCTATATGGACCATCTCCGCTCGGTGGCGACTATCCTGATGATTCATCTTGGGGTTCCTGATCCAGATGAGATACTTGCGGCGTTACTCCATGATGTAACAGAGCATTTTCCGGATGAGTGGCCGAATGCACGTATTCTTGAGATGTACGGCGAATCAGTGGCCAGAAAAGTCGATGTAATGACTAAACC
>CAYOHD010000033.1:0-7532 GCA_964403705.1 uncultured Bdellovibrionales bacterium
GGATACCCTCATTCAACGGAAGCGCCATATTCTCATTGCCATGCATGATCTTGGATTCATCACCACCGATGATTTCAAACACGCCGACACTGTCGACCTCCTCACCAGCGTGAAACCAAGACAAGAACCGATACGCGCGCCTCACTTCGTCTTTTTCGTCAAAGATGAACTCCAAAAGACCCTCGATGAAAACACCCTTCGTACTGCCGGTCTTCGTGTTGTCACCTCTCTTGATCTCCGCCTCCAAACTATAGCGGAACAAGCAGTCATTGAGGGAACCAAACGCAATGCCACTCGTCACGCGAGTAATGCTGCCCTCGTAGCCACTGATCCACGCACCGGAGAAATCCTCGCCATGGTTGGTTCAAAAAACTATTTCGACCAGAGCATTGATGGAAATGTTAATGTGACTCTCCGTGAACGCCAACCGGGTTCTGCCTTCAAACCATTCACCTACGCTACCGCTTTCAGTAAAGGATATGAACCAGAAACCAAAATCTATGACGTCCCGATTAATTTCGGACCTGATGGAAGTGGAACGAGCTATATCCCGCGCAATTATGACGGTAAATTTCATGGTCTTATCACCATGCGCCAAGCACTCGCGATGTCCCTCAATGTCCCAGCCGTCGAAACTCTCGCGCTTGCTGGTATCGATGCAACTATCGATACCGCCACGAAGCTCGGTATCACCACACTCACTGAGCCGAAGCGCTACGGTCTCTCTCTTACCCTCGGTGGAGCTGAAGTACGGCCACTCGACATGGCGCGAGCATTTGGCGCCTTCGGACAAGAAGGTATCGTTCATGACATACTCCCTATCCGATCCATCGTCAATACTCAAGGTCAAACTCTCTTTGAAGCCCCAATTTCAGAAGGGAAACGCGCTCTGGATACAGAAGTCGCCCGTAAAATCAATTCGATACTCTCAGACAATATCGCACGCACTCCGATTTTTGGAGCGCGTAGTCCTATCGCCTTCCCGCCAGGCGTAGCAGTTGCAGCGAAAACGGGAACCTCACAGGATTTCAATGATGCCTGGACTGTCGGATATACTCCCTTCATCGCTGCAGCAGTCTGGGTTGGGAATAATGATCATTCCCCAATGACGGCTGGCTCAGATGGTATTTTTGTGGCTGCTCCTCTCTGGCGATCATTCATCGATACCGCTGGTTTTGCTACACCAGATACAGCCTTTGTTGCCTACAGGCAATCCTCATCTGTCAGTCCTACACCGGTCCGCCCTCCCGGTCTTGCTCTTGCTGCCATCGAGAATAATACGCGTTATCTCGACAAAAAAACCGGTCGAGAAATTTCAGCAGAACAAGCGAAAAAAATGAAGAAAAAACGCTATCAAAAAATCGAGTCTGATCCCTTCGCTCCTGAAAATCTCTAAGGATTTTTCTCTTTCATACGATATATTTCAAACAAATACCCTTATTCTTTCCGCAAAGCCTCCATTGGTGAAAGACATGATGCTCGATACGCCGGCGCAAGCCCAAACACCACACCCACCAAACCAGCGAATCCAACGCCAAGAAGAAAGGAATTCAGCGTGAAAGCAAGCTTGAGACCATACCCGAGTTGTCCAGAGAGAAAAGTCAGCCCCCAGGTTATCACGACGCCAAGAAAGACTCCAATAAGCCCGCCGAGTACCGTGATAATGAGTGATTCAAATAAAAATTGCCATAAGACACTTTTTGAGGACGCACCAACTGCTTTTCGGAGTCCGATTTCACTCGTCCGCTCGGCCACAGAAACGTACATGACGTTCATAATACCCACCCCTCCAACTACCAAAGAAATCGACGTCAAGAACATGAGAAGTAGACTCATGGCACCAAGAATGGACGATACTGTTTCCTGCGCCTCACGAGCAGACGTCACCACAAAATCATCCCGATCTGGATTGGTAATATCATGCCTTCTCCGCAGTGTCTCCCGAATCAACGCAACGGTCTCTGCCTCACGTGAAACGTCGCTCATTTTCGAAGTAAAAAAAGCGATATGATTCACCCCAAGAATCTTTTTTTGAAGAGTCTGCACTGGCACATAGGTCATTTCATCAAAATTCAAAAAAGCCACGGACCCGCGTCGAGCGAGTACTCCGACCACTTTGTATCCCTGACCTTTAATGCGAATCGTTTCCCCTATCGCTTCACTTTCCCTCCCAAACAGAGCTTCTTTAATATCAGCTCCGAGTACCACCACCTGTGCGAGTCCACTATCCTCGTCTTCCGAGTAAAAACGACCGGATTCTAACTTGAGGTTCGGATCAACAATCGGCGCGGTCGCTGAGGCGCCAAACAAGAGAATACGTTTATGTGTCCCTTGATAGCTTGCCCTTTCCTGACCAATACTGCCAGCGTACACTTCAGCAACATTGGGTAGTCGTCGCACGGCCAGAGCATCATCTATCTTCAGAGTCGTAATAGTCAGTTTTCCCATCGCCTGACCCGAAGGAGACTGGCCGGCTCCCGGAACCTGCGTTTCCACCTGAATAAAATCTGAGCCAAAACTTGCTATTTGACCCAAAATAAAACCCCGCACTCCGTCTCCAAAAGACGTAATGACGATAATTGAAAGCACTCCGATGACTACTCCGAGTAAGGCGAGAAAGGTGCGTGCCTTATGCGACAAAATGGTCCGAAGAGCGAACAGAAATGATTGCGTATGACGAGCAAAAAAGCGAAATTGCATACGGATACGTACAAATCAGGAATCAGAAGATGGAACAGTGGGAGACACCTGACTGTCTGGCGTTGCTCTCCAAGCCTGCCATTTCGGCACGAGTGTCCGAGCAACAATGCGTATAGCCACGAGGGATAAGATGAGTACCAGCGATCCAATATACATCAGACGTACCCATGTCTCTCCTGAATCGGAACCAGCCAGAAAACCATGGATAATGAAGGCAATATACGCCAGGAAACTGACATAATGTGTTCTCCTCCATACCTGTTGGGAAAGTCTGGCACGAAACTCAGATGTCAAAAGGAGGATAATCATGAAATACAGGGCCGCAATACCAAAAGAAACCGCGAGTCCCATATCATATCCAAGCGCCGACGGAAAACTTCGCGTCAAAGCTCCCGGAATCAACGCCTCAATAAAAGTAATGTTCAAAAAATCATCAAAAAAGAAACTCCCCACATGCAGCAAGACAGCACCAAGTGCCACCCAAGAGAGCGTCCGGTGTAATTCATACGATACCGATCCAGAAATCACTTTTTGAAACGCGCGGGAACTCATGACCAACCCATACGCTGCACCAAAAGTCAGTAAAATAAACGCAAGAAGTCCGGTTGCTCGACCGATATACCAAGCCCACTGTTCCTTATTTCCCAAAATACCAACATCTGACTGAGACAACTCGAGTAAACGGGAGCTTTTTGGATCAAGAGGGTTGGTTCCATTAGCTACTTCTTCACCGTCTCCCACTCCATCACCATCCGTGTCAAAGACAGCGGGATCGGTACTGTACATTGCTGTTTCACTCTCATCAGTCAGACTATCCATATCAGAATCGGTAATAGCTGCCAGACTCGGTTGAGACCAGACAAACATTCCACCACAGATAAATATCATTGTAAACACCATCATGATACGTATGCCTATTGTTCCCATAAGAAAGGTTTCAAAAATTCATTCTTCTGTATTGTACCATCTTTTAAGAGCAAAAGAATCGGAAGCTGTTTCCTCTCCGCGAAGAGCATCGCTTGTTTTGTTCCAAGAACACAAAGTGTCTTGGCAAAAACATCGGCCCGTACGACTGAGGGAGCAAGTACCGTAGCCGTCAAAATGTCCCCAGCCACACTCTCGTTTTTTTTCACATCGATGAGATGCGATTTCTCTTTTGCTCCTACCTGCCAACGCCGACGATTCACACCCGAAGTCGCTACTGCCTGATGGGATATAAGCAGGAGTCCAGCACTCGCTCCTCCTTCAAGAGTATTCTCAATATCAATAGCAAAATACGGAAGATCTGCCTCACGATTCCCTCCTGCCACATACATGTCCCCGCCAGCATCCACGAGAAAATCCTGGTAATCTGCCGACAACATGCGAGCAACACGGTCGACAATAAACCCCTTTCCTATCCCTCCCAGATCAATACGACAATCAAGCGGCTTGGAAATAGTCTTGGAAACAGCATCGATGTAAATATCTGCCCAAGTAAAACGCCTCGTGTTCTTCGGTGAAAGAATTGGCTGCCCAAAATACGTTGTTCCAAAACTCATCTGATACCCTTCTTGCTCTAGTACTGGAAGTATAGTCGGATCAAATATACCCTCTGTCTCTTGGGAGTACTCCTGGCACAATAACATCATTTCGAGTAAATCATCAGATACCTGACAGGCAACCGATCGATTCAACACTGAAAGTTCACTCTCCTCTTGAAAACGGCTAAAGCGAGATTCAAAATCACGAAACATCTCAAATGCCCGATCGATATCACCTTCCATGAGTATCTCATCGCGTGTTTCCGAAAAGACCTGTACGAAAATATCCGTCCGCATGATCTCTCCTCTCACCTCTCGCTCTTGTTGTTTCCATACCATACGGAACACTCTTCATATCTATTCTCTCGTTACCATCACAAAAGAATCAATCAAGCCATCTTCATCCCGATCAGCTTCATCGTCAAAAACAAAGAAGTCATCCTTACCCGGATATACATCGACCGCATTCGGCACCGCATCCTCATCATCATCGGTAAAATAGGCCGATTCATGCACGGTCGGGTGCGGATCGAGACCATCTACCAAAAGATCCCCGTCCGTATCGATCTTGAATTTTTCATCCAATGTCGTCACTGTTTTTTCAACAAGCTTATAGGTCGTGACGACAGATTCCTGATAACTTTTTTTGGTATCTTTCTCATCGTCATCTTCTTCGTCTTCTTCGTCCTCCTCATCTTCCTCGTCTTCATCATCCTCAGCAAACACGACTCCTGGAAATAAAACGGTCGAAACATTCCGTGCCCCTGGGTACCACAAAATACTCCCTACCACACCCAACAAAGCGAAAGAGAAGAAGAGGAGAAAAAGAAGTCGGAAAGAGAGGATATTGTGCATCATCAGGATGATTTTGTTTTTCGAGTCGCCTTCGGCTTGGACACGGCTACTGGCGTCTTTACCGTGGTCTGTACGGGAACAGTGACTGTTTGAGTAGTGGTTTTTTGATTTTTCGCAATCGCGTCTGATTGATTTTTCAGGAGCTCTTCGTATTGATTTTTGCTTTCAGTCATACCTGAGCGCAACTCAGCTCTTTTGGCAGCGACACTCTCAAAATACTGTTTCCGATCTTGCTCAATAGTCTGCTGCTCCTCAAGAAATGCTCGTCGATTCCATTCTGCTTTCGCGATGCGCTTCTCCTGCTCATGATAAAGTACTCCAAACAGAGCTCCTGAAAGAGTAATCATTACCACTAACACCACAATAAATCTCAACTTGCCTTTTCCCATGTCTTTTTCATCACGTATGAGAATATTCTACCACACAATACCCCATCTCCCGCAAGCTTGCTCGGTATTATTCATAACGCAGCGCCTCCATCGGGCTTACTTTCGAAGCTTTCTGTGCCGGATAAAGACCAAACACCATTCCTATTACGAAGCACACCCCAAATGAGACCCCAATTGAAGAAAGTGGTACCAGAAATTGCCAGTCATATCCCAACTTCGGAATAATGAGTGACGCAATGTAGGCGAACGAAACGCCAATCATAATCCCAATCAATCCGCCCAACAGAGTAATAATAACCGACTCCAAAAGAAACTGGAAAAGAATTTCGTCCGGACGAGCCCCTACCGCTTTACGCAGTCCTATTTCTCGAACACGCGCGTTCACAGCGATCAACATAGAATTCATAATACCGATTCCACCAACCAAAAGTGAAATAGCCGCAATAGAAACCAGGAAAAATTTGAGTACATTCGTGAGCGAACGGAGAGTATCGAGCGCTGATTCAAGACTCCGTACCGAAAAATCGGATTCCTGCCCAGGATCAATGTCATGCCGCTGATTGAGGAGTCGATAGACATCCGCCTTCACCTGATCTATATCTCCGGTTTGGCTCACTTTTGCTCGCATATAATTGAGATGCTTGATGCCAAGCAATTCCTTCTGAGCTGTATCAAGTGGGATATGAATAATATCATCCGTATTTGAGAAGGCTCCCGAACCACGTTTTTTGAGCACCCCCACCACGGTAAACGGAATACGCTTGATGGTCACCGTCTTTCCTAAAACATCTCCATTGGGGAAGAGTTTTTCTGCTACCCCCGCTCCCAATACCGCGATACGCGCCAACCGCGTATCTTCATCCGGAAAGAAAAAACGTCCGTCCTCTATCTTGACCAATTCGACATTCGGCAGACTCGCGCTCACTCCTTGGTAACTCGCTACAATATCTTCAGAATCAGATTCGGCAATTGCAGTACCGGTCACATACCCTACGGCATCCATGATTTCAGGAATATTTTTCCCATCTCGCAACGCTTCGAGATCACTGTTCACCAGTGTCTTGGATACAATACCAAACGCCATAGCTGGAGGACCATCCTCCTCCGAGGCGCCTGGCAATACGGCCAAAAGATTTGAGCCCACTGATTCTACTTGCCCGAGAATCAGCTGTTGCGCGCTCGCACCAGCACTCATCACCAAGATAACCGAGGCAACACCAATCACGATACCGAGTACCGTCAAAAAAAACCGCAACCGCGATGATGACAAGGCCTGATACGCTATCTTGTAGGGATCTGAAAATTTCATTTCAATAAAGTATCTTCTTGATCAGCAAAGCGACGCTCGGTCACCGATTCATCCGAGACGATATGTCCATCCACCATACGCAAGATACGCTTGGCATGCTCAGCCGTGAAAGTTTCATGTGTCACCAAAATAATTGTCTTCCCCTCTTCGCTTAACTTCTGAAAAATACGCATCACCTGCAGTCCTGACTTGGAATCGAGATTCCCCGTCGGCTCGTCAGCAAAAATAATTTTTGGATTATTCACGAGCGCTCGAGCGATAGCCACACGCTGTTTCTCTCCTCCTGACAGTTGACTGGAGAAAAAAGTCGCCCGATGTTCCATATTGACCGCTTTCAGTGCTGCCAAAACTCGCTCTTTCGTATTCTCTGTGCTATTCCGATCATAGAGCAGTGGAAGTTCGACATTTTCAAAAACACTCGTACGTGGTAACAGATTGAATGCCTGAAAAACAAATCCGATTTCTTCATTTCGAAGTCGGGCAAGCTCATCATCTGAAAGGGAAACAACGTCTTTTCCATCAAGTAAGTATTCCCCGCCCGTTGAACGATCCAGTAAACCGAGAATATGCATCAGTGTTGACTTCCCCGAACCACTCGGTCCCATAATCGATACAAACTCCCCCTGCTCAATCTGAAAAGTCGCCTCCAAAAGCGCTGGTGTTGCAACACCCTCGTTTTGATAAATTTTGGATAATCTCCGCGACTCAATCAACATAAGCATGATATCAAACAGGACCGGTTATACCGTACTCCCC
>CAYOHD010000034.1:0-7045 GCA_964403705.1 uncultured Bdellovibrionales bacterium
GTAACAAGGCATCCGTAGCGGAAGCTGTGGATGAATCACCTCCTTTCTAGGGAGTTAGGTGAGTGATTTCTGGTCCAATTCGTGGACGAGGATCACATCATTCGGTCGACCCCGACGTCATGTCGGGGTGGGAATCTGCCGTCTTTGAGGACTAACCGCAAAATATTGTGAACTTTCTTTTTTGGAATCAAGAGCACTCCTTTCGGGGTGCTTTTTGGTGTATGTTTTAAATGGAGTATCTTCTTGATAGAAAGACTTTTTATTTTAATGGTATACTGGGTGGATCAGACGGCAGAGGAGAATGTGCGTACATCCGGAAGTGGATTGAGAGCTGATGATAAAGAGTAATCAATGATTCAGTTTGGTATGAAATGGTTGACGCCAAAAAATCTCTATCTGGGTTCATTATTCCTGTGTGTCGGGCTGCTTGTGGGTGCGGTTATTATTGAATACACAGTCAAACTGATCCCTTGTCCTTTATGTGTTGCACAGCGGATTTTTTTTGGGCTCGTAGGACTTTCGGCGCTCGCTGGGTATTTTGGGTGGCTCAATCGTTTCGGCACTTGGGTAGCGAGTGGACTCATGCTCATTTTCTCTCTCTTGGGAGGCGCTATCGCTTTGCGACAGGTGTGGTTGCAACATTTTTTGCCAGAAGGGTTTGACCCGACCAAGTGTGCTGTTTCGCTGGGTTCTTTTGTGGATGCTTTTTTGCAAGCGCTCGGTGGGGCGGGCAATTGTGCTATTCGTGATTTCACCTTAATTGGTTTGGCACTCCCTGAATGGTCGCTTCTGTGTTTCGGGGGACTTCTGAGTGTTTCGGTCTTCTTGCTCAAATCTGCTCTTTTTCGTGCGGAAGAGAGGTCTTGATATTTCTTGAAGCAATTGAAAAACCCGAGACTCTTGAGAGGAGGAGTTCTCGGGTTTTTACTTCTCTCAAAGAGAAATGGAAGAATGTGTCCTCGGCAGGGCTCGAACCTGCGACCCCTTGGTTCGAAGCCAAGTGCTCTAATCCGCTGAGCTACGAGGACGTAGGCTCTCAATCAAGGCTACTCCGAGAGATGGTTTTCGTCAATGGAGCGGGTGGGTGTATAATGGACGGGTAACCATTGTCTTCTTTCGTATGAGTGATGAGGTGAGCAAAAAAATCATGGTATTGGTGTGGTTATTACTTGCTTTCGCTGCGCTGGGGTATGTTTACCAGTATGGTCGTTCGATCAAGCAAGCCTATCCCGCGCGTTCTTTCACGGTGGATGGTGACGCTAAAATGACTCTCATCCCGGATATTGCTACCTTTTCCGTGAGTGTCGTTTCTGAAGGAGCGAGAGTTCCAGAAGTACAAAAGATGAATACAGACAAGATGAACGCAGTTCAAGCTTTTTTGAGGGATTTGGGCGTGGATAAAAAAGACCTGCAGACCACACAGTATTCACTGAATCCACGGTATGATTACCCGATTTGTGATGGATTCGGAAAGTGTCCTGCTTCCCGTATTTCTGGATATACGTTGACACAAGAACTGACAGTGAAGGTGCGTGATACGGAGAAACTTGGGGACATGCTGGCTGGAGTGACCGATAAAGGAGCTAATACGGTTTCCAGTGTGACGTTTAGCGTTGATGATGACGAGGAAGCTCGCGGTGTTGCTCGCACGGAAGCAATCGCGGAAGCAAAGAAAAAAGCCAAAGATATTGCCAAGTCAGGTGGTTTTGGCGTCGGGCGTCTTGTCTCTATCTATGAGGATCAGGGAAATAGTCCACAACCCCTGTATGCGAATCGTGGGGGTGCCACGATGGACGCTTCAAAATCTTCGGCTGAAGTGGCGCCGTCTATAGAACCAGGTACGCAAGACTCAACCGTTCGAGTAACCCTGACTTTCGAGATCGCTGATTAGTTTGGGGGGGAGGGAAAAAAAAGACATCCCCTAGGAGAGGATGTCTTTTCGTATCACACCAGGCGGGGACAGCTTTTTTGTGGAGCATCCTACTCGACAACTTGGATATTGCGGGCAGCTCGGTCTTGTACATTTTTGACTGCATCCGAAGCCTTCTCTTTTGCTTCGAATCCTGTTTCGAGTTGTCCTTTCATGTCACCAGTTCCGATTGGTTGATATGTACCAACAGAAGATTCATCAGATTCGGACTTTTGAGAGGAGCCAAGTTTTTGATACCCAAATGCAAAGAAAAGCATGAGTGCCACGACAATCAAAATACCAATCAGTCCAAATCCTGATGCCTTTGGTGATCCAGAGAGAGGGAGAGTTTTCATGGATGTATTCTAACGTATTTTTGTGAAAAGAAAAATCGTCCAGATACAGTCTGGACGATTTTCATGAAACACTTGGAAACCGATGAGGAAAAATAAGTGACTATTCTGTTTCTTTGTGTGATCCCGACTGGCAACAAGATTCAGAATTTTTCTTTCCATTCTCTTTGCAACAAGACGCGGTATTTTTCTGGCATCCTTTTTGGCATTGCTTGCATGGACAATGAGCAAAGAACATGAGGCCACCGATGATAGCGAGATTTTTAAGAAAACTTGTCATTTGCATTTGACCGTCATCTCCGCCCCAGCTGGTGTGGTACATAAGCGTGGCGAGCGCGGTGAAAACAATGAGCATCCAGGCAGCCTGGCTTCTCCGGTAATTGAACATGAGCATGAGACCACCACCGAGCTTGAGTATGATAGCGATGATAAGCGCGACAGTCGCAATCGACATCGGGAGTCCGATATTTCCAAGTCCAGTCCCAACAAATCCTACCATGTTTTTGAAGTTGAGGAGGAATCCAAAACCACCGACTACGAATAACAATGAAAGAAACACACGTGGTCCATATTGCTTTGCAACGCAACCCTTTTCCTTGCACATCATATATTTAGTCATTACTATTTACGCACCTCCTTTTGGTAAGATAGCACAGATAAGCGTTCTTGGGAAAGCAAAAAAAAACGAGGTAGTCTGAGTAAAGACGCCAAAAACACAAACGGAAGAGGCAAAACGGCATATCTCACACAAGAAGTGCCCAAAGGGGTGGCTACAGGGGCTTGACCGATGACTTTCTGGTGAGCCTTGAATAAAGGCTTGTAATCATCCCTTGGTTCTATTCTAACAACTTTTTCGTCTTTTACCCAGATACGCCTGATGGTCATCAAAATCCAGTCTCGCATCTCTTCTTTTTCCAATTCTTTCTCAAGGAATTGCGGAAAGTCTCGAAGGAACTTTTCTGTCTTTGAAATAAACTGGTCTTCCTGTTTGGCTGTCATATTCTGGACAATATCCTGGCGCTCAAACTGCTTTATCGCATCCTTGATTTGCTGAAGTTCGAGCAGGTATTGGTTATCATCCATCTCTCCGGCCTTGAAGGCGACATTCAGCCGTCGTCTCTGTTCCAAGAGTTTGCCAATTCTTGCATCGACCTTTTTTGCTTTTCTCGCCTGAACGAACATCGCTTTCAGTCTTTCAAGCGTCAGCATTATCACATCTTCAGGCAAGCTGAAGCCTCGCATAAAATTTATAATCTGCTTGTCTATGACCGAGCATTCGACAATCTTCTGCGAACACATCTTGTTTTCCCGCCCCATTTTGCAGCGGTAAGTGTATCGTTCCCGAGTTCCGTTTTTCTTCGATGTGGTTATGTCGGTATAGCATTGCATCGTCGGGAGCATCGGACGGATGCCATCTTGTTTCTCTTTGCTCATCCCCTGAAAGCAATGCTCGCAATAGAGAAGTCCTTGCAACAGGTAAAAACGGTGCTGGGCGATGGGACGACCGAATTTCTTGGTGCGTTCCGCAATCATATCTTGGCACTGGTCGAAGAGTTCTTGGGAAATGATAGCCTTGTGATTGGTACTTGGTACATCAGCCAGATGTTTCTTTCTCGGGGAACTTACTAATCCGAGATAAACACGATTGGAAAGCAGCCCCTTGAGCGATGAGTATGTGAAAGGATTACCATACTTCGTTTTCTGCTCCTCCCTAGTGAGGATATTGGCAATCTCGGCCATCGAGTACTTCCCAGTGGCATACATCTTGAAAATACGCTTTACGAGAGGTGCTTCCTCGGGATGAGTGAGCCATTGCCGCGCGTAGGTAGGACGCTTCGTTTCATCATCATAGCTCATCTGTTTCTTATAGTATCCCAATGGCGGATTGCCATTTTGCTTCCCTTGTCGTCGTTTTTCGAGGCAGGCGCTTTTGACCCAGAAGCCGATTTGTCGAGAAGTATGCTCATCGAAAAGCTCGTTGATGCCTTCATTGAGAAAGGCACTCGGGTCTTCAAAGTCTCCGAAATTCTGGGTTACGGAAATGACATCAATGCCAAGTTTCTTGCGAAGCAGCTCTTTGTATTGGCGGGCTTCGCCGACGTTCCGAGCGAAACGAGAAGTATGAAAGACGAGGATAGCATCGAACTTCTTCTGCATTGCCTCGTCAATCATCCGTTGGAAATCATCTCGTTTGGTTGCTGACCTTCCTGAGATGAGGTCTTTGTAAAAAAATTCGATACGGATATTGTTTCGTTTCGCGTATTCTCGAATGCCTTTTTCCTGAGCCTGCGGTGAAAAGCCCTTGTCTTGGTCTTCGGTACTTTCGCGGATATAGGCCGCCCCAACTTTGTAGGGAGTTTTGGTTGCTTCCATATTTTGAGGAATTTCTAATTCTGGGTGTCTGTATAGAATTATGCAACTTTGTATAGAATAAGTAAAGTAGTGTATAATCTACTTATGGACAAGCAAACTTCCAAAAATGATACCATCCAGGAGCTTCTAACAATACGAGAGGTAGCCGAGCTTTTTGGCGTGCATCAGCAGACTTTGAGACGTTGGGACGAAGAAGGTAAGCTCAAGGCCGTTAGGGTAGGCAAATTTGGGCATAGAAAATACCACAAAACCGACGTTGACAAACTGCTCAAAGTGTGCTAGTATAGACCGTTAGTTCCTTGATATTTTCACTCCTTTGAGACGAGCTTTTTGGACACCATTTTTGGCTTCTAAAACGCTCGTCTCAACCCCTGAGACAGTCTGACCTAGCAGCTCTAGGAAATGCGAGCTTGCTTCTAGCAAGAGAGCATACTGACCCACAGGAGATCCAAAATGGAGAGCCTTGTTCGTATTCCGACTTCCGAAATGTTTGCCACCCTCGAAGTGCTGACCAAGCACGGTGGCACCGCGGAGCACTTCCAACTTTTGAGAAGCAACGAAACGCTCGCCAAGAGCGTCGTCGAACTTCTCTCCGCTGCTTCGAAGAACTGCTACACCGACGAGCAAGTCGCGACCAACTACAACTACCCCGCGAACTACCGCCCGAAGCCCATCGCCGAGCAAATCGAGGCCATCACCAAGATGTTCGACCTCGACGGCACGGCGGCCTACGCCTACGCCAAGAACCTGGAAGCGAACAATGCAGAACTCCCCGAAGGAGCTGAAGGCTGGTTCGCTCTTCCGCGCTTCGAAGCGGTCGGCAACACCTACGGCGATGCGGTCGAAAAGGTGCTCAACCTCATCGGCAAGAGCCGCACGCTGAAGAACTGGCGTGAAGGCCAGCTCCACGAGCGGTATCTCCGCCATTCGGAGAAGACGAAGCTCGCCTTCGCCAAGCTCGCCGAAGGGCAAGTGGGCGACATCCTCGTCATCCCTGCCCAGTTCGGCTTCCGTCATCGGGGCAAATCGGTGCGTCGCGCTCGCGAAACGTTCTACGACAACGAGTTCGGCTTAGGTAGCTTCGCAGTCGGTTGTCTGCTCCTGACCCACCCCGAACGGGAAGTGGAATGGGAGCAGCTCCACATCGATTGCTCGGGCGACGAATACTCGCCTGACGCGGATGGTCAGTTCGCCGGCGCTCCCATCTTCTGCTGGAACGATGGCAAGCTCCACTTCGTCAGCTACTGGTCGATCAATGCCGGCAAGCCTTTCGGTTCGGCGTCGGGGTTTCTGCCGCAGGAGTGAAACTTGCGACTTGAGGACTTGAGTTTTCTTGAATACTTGAGCCTTCGGCGCGAAATTTTTTTGAGGGTTACTACGCTACGGTGTTGGTAACCCTCTTTTCTTTTGCTATACTTCGATTAGGTTACTGCACGGTTGTTTACGGATAACCGTCACCTTCGTTTCTTTGGGAATACTAACCAGAATTCTGTCGGTTACGGCTTGCAGAAGCGTGTTACCCCGAGGAGATACTGCTTGCTTTTGCCTTGTGGAGATGTTTCCGAAAAGAAGGAAATCGCTTCCAAATAAAATTCAGGAGGAAGAAAATATAGACCTATTTTGGGTAGTAACTTTCGACCTCTGGTGATTAGGATAGGCAAAAGCAAAATTCCTGACGCGGATGGCCAGTTCGCCAACGCTCCCATCTTCAACTGGAACGATGGCAAGCTCCACTTCAACAACAACTGGACGAACAATGCCAACAAGCAATACGGTTCGGCGTCGGGGTTTCTGCCGAAGTCTCTCCTTGAACGAAAAGCATCCTTGCAGGTGCTTTTTCGCTAATCGGCACGGGAAGAGCGTATCCAACCACCGAGCATCCTGCCTATTTCGTCTACCTTTCCCTGAAGTGAGACATATTTCTTGTCATCGAGCGCCTTGACCTCTTTCGAGAGACGGATAAAAACCCTGAACAAATTCAGTTTGAGGCTGGACTGTTCAAGGACTGGGAGTTTCTCCTTTTTAGAAAGCTGGCTGGCAAGCAGGATGCTTTCCAGAACTTCTAGAAGCGTTGTTTCGCACTTCTGCCAGAGGGCATAGCGGTCTGGCTTCGGGATAGTATTGCGGAAGCTGTAAAACTCCTTGTAGAGGTCGTACAATGCCCGCAACCAAGGTTCTTAAATCCTCTAGCTTCTCCTCAATGTCCGAAGGCTTCCTGGCTTTGTTGAGGATTTTGGCTATCAGGGGAATTTGAAAGGTGTCATACTGGGCTTCCCCATCAATTTCCAACACAGGCAGAAACAAGGAGTGTTTTCGGCACTCTTTAAGGAAGTTAGCATCAAGATTGAGGCTCCGTTTACGACACTCACTGATAAAGCCTCGTTCGCTTCGTAGATAGTGTGTCTCAAAC
>CAYOHD010000034.1:7055-7290 GCA_964403705.1 uncultured Bdellovibrionales bacterium
AACAGGGAGGAGTTTTTGTGCATACTCTTACGAAAAAAGACTGAAACAATCAGCCTTTTTACAGAAATCTTCGCTGGGGTGGCTAGAGAGAATCGGACTCTCGTTCACGGTACCACAAACCGTTGTCTTACCATTAGACGATAGCCACCCCACCAAAGACTTCAAACGAACTTGATGAGTTTACACTAGGATAAGAGATTTTTCAAGCCTTTTTGTTGTCATATTTTTGCTACTA
>CAYOHD010000035.1:0-7204 GCA_964403705.1 uncultured Bdellovibrionales bacterium
TATCCACCCGACCCATGGCAGCCAACTGGATCTTGGTAATCATCATCGCTCCGAGTAAGGCGCTATTATCCTCACCGATACGCCCTTTTGACAGGTTCATAATCAGAATCTTGCGACTATCCATCGCTTCCCGAACATCAAATGACGAAACCGTCTGACCAACGATATTGCGAATCAGCGCGCTCGACAAAAACTGCCCCACCTTATTTTGAATTGGAGAAATAACTTCTTGTAACACCCGATCGTTCCACTTTGAAAATTCATCCACCCAAAAGCTCTTCACTACAGGGTCAGTCACCTTCTCGACCACGCGCTCGCGATACGATTTGTCCACCAGAATACGCGTCACACCAAGAAGCGTTGATCCGGGATACTCGAGGAGCGCCATAATCGCATTCCGAAGAATGTATTCCAATCGAGGTCCCCAAGAATCTGCCCAGATTTTCTTAAAGACACCAACCAAACCAGAGGCCACTAAATGGCGATATTCCGGACCAACCTTTTCCATCACATTGAAAGCAATTGGGAAGTCTTGGTCCGATGGATTGAAATAAATGACATCATTGATACGATTGGCGGGAATGGCTTTAATCAGTTTTTCTGCCGTGTCACCATGAGGATCAATGAAGGCTACGCCATGCCCCTTTTGAATATCCTGAATCACAAGATTCTCCAAAAGATTTGTTTTCCCCATACCGGTTTTTCCGATCACATACATGTGCCGGCGCCGATCATCTGTTTTGATACCAAACACTCGTTCTTGACTCCGAAAGTTCGTCTTGGCAAAAAATGCGATATCCTCTTGCATAGGCGTTTATTCTTGAACAGGAAGATTAGTAGGTGCATTACCACGTTTTGCGGATACTCGAGCCAGCGTTGGAGCCACTACATTCATATCTGGAAGGTGAAAGACTGTCGCCATCTCTTCGGAACTTAAGATAAACTTTGTATCATCTGGATCGCCATCGCGGGTGATATATCGACGAAATATACGTCGTTGTCGATACCGAAGTCGATCCTGAGTCATGACAAATTCCGCGTATGTTTTTGACAGATCATTCGGCTTGAAACCATTCAAATTTTGATCAGAAAACTGCTTGATAGCACCAATAATCGGAGAAACCCCTATCGCTTTGGAAAAATTCTCTCGTCGCCCAAGATAAATCATCCGCATACGGACCTTAAACATCTGCTTACCGAGATTCGATTGGAGGGCCTTCAAGACATCCTTTTCACCAGGACTCAAACGAAACTCAAGCGGCTGCTCATCCTTCTTCACGGTCGCGTACGAATAAAACTCCGGTTCAGCCGCCGTCAGGCCACGCGGAATATTTCGAATGACATCCCAAATATCCATGAAAAACATTTTGATAACTCCTATCTCTTCAGGTTTTTCTCGACCAAGAAATTTCTCCACTGTCTTAGACAGTAATTCGTGTGTTGCTTTTTCACCAATCGGAGTAGTGATAAATTGAAGCCATACATGCTGTCCTGGTCCAAGCCGCCCCATAGTCTCAATCAGTCCCGAAAGAGGATCTATCATTTTGCCAGTGACAGACTCCTCAAAATACTTATATGTCTTAATTGGGTACAAGTCATCCTTAGTCAGCTCAAAGTCGGTTCCCCAGAGATCCCAGTCTTTATTGGGGATTGTACGAGGGACACCATGCACGTAATCCTCCACCTCTATAATTTCTATATCGGGATACTGTGCATAAAAATGTGATTCAACCAAGCTTCGAAACGGTGCCTGCGTTCGAATATAAAAATGCACGGTTCCATCCGTACTCACCAACTCCAAGCTAAACGATACCGGAATAAAACCCAGTATATACTGCTCGGTCGATGTCGGAGTGGTCATTGCTCCCGCTAAACCGGAGAAAAAAGATTCCATTGGTTGCGGACTCTTCTCGATATCACGAGAAGGAATAACTTCAAGTACTATCCAAGAAATCTTGGATGCCCACTTCCCCCAGACATGCTGCATCCACAACAACAAAAAAAGCCCATACAGAAGCGGGGGCAAAACGAAATACCACACATCAAAAAAGACAGCGAGGCCTTGATTCATGCCGCTTACTGCGTTGAGCAAGCTGGTAGCAAGAAGATCCATGGTGTAAATTGCTTTCTATTCTCAAGTCACCGTTCAGCTCTCACGCTTGAGATTCCAATGATTTTTCTGCCCAAACACATGAACTACTATGCGAAAGGCTCTCATCCACTCTCTCACGAAACCAAACGTACCAAATAACAAGAGAACTCTTTTTTTCTTATTCAGTCTCCTTCTTTAGAGTATACACATTTTTTCCTGCTCGAGCGAAATAGGTATTGAGATTGATCACCACGGTAGACTTTTTTACCTGGCGAATTTCAAAGACACGCTCAACAATTTCCTCGCGAGAGAGAGGTTTCCCTGCTTCACGAAGAATTTCAGTAATCACATCTTTCACCGTGCCTTTCTTATACCCCCAGTCCGAAAGAGCATAGATGCCACGTCCAACCAACACGAAACGCTGGTCCTTAATCAGCTCATTGTGTACGGTCTGCGGATGGCTCTTCTTTTTCTTTGCGCCATGCAAGCCATACTCATCTATCATTTTTGCGATATCACGAAAGTGCAGCGGCTGCGCGGAGGTCTTCAGAACCAAGTGCGCCTTTTCACGCATACCACGTGGTTTGATTTCGCTCCACTCGGCCAAGCCCCATTTTCCAAACACATTTTGTCGAATACTTTTGGAAACCAACAGAAAATGCAGCAAACGATCCCGCGAAAATCCTTCCACCTGCTTGGAAAATAAATCATAGAGATCTTCGAGAGACAATGCTACTCCCGACTTCTTCAATACCTGAATAACCGTATCGTGAATTTCTTTCCACTCAGAAAAAAGAAAGCCATTCAAAAAGCATACTTTTTCACGATCATCATTTTCTTTCTCCATTCCGCACACTGGCAAACTCTCAAGAAACACCGAGAGAGCACCTCGTTCGGCTTTATCTTTCCCTGCTAATTTCTCAATCAGGTGATCTACTTTCATGACACCACTCTTTGATCCGAGTGCCTGTTCGATATGCTTCATGATTTCCATGACCTCTGGATATTCCTTATGCGAAGCAATCATAGCTAAGGCGCTTCCGACGACCTGGCGTACACGTTCACGGGTAATACCATGTTGCTTTCCGATCTCTTCAAGAGTACGCACTCTTCCGTCTGGTACCCCAAAGCGAAATTTGACAATTTCACGAGAACGAACCGGCAAACGCTCAAGCAAACGCTCAAGTGTCGCGACATAAGAAAAACTTGTTTTTTCAGTTCCGGAAGTAGGTGTTGCCATAAAAAATCCATTTTAAATACGAATATATTTGCACCAGCTATCCTCTTTGCCCTGTCAGAATACCCCTTATTGAAGGAAAGATCCTCTCGACGAGGAAGAGTAAAGACATCAAAATCTACATTTAAAAGATTAACACATAATAAGAAAGAATGTCAAGCGCACCCATTCGTACTCTCCAAACCGTGTCCTTCCTAAACCGTCAAAGTTCTTATTGCGCCGAAATGACCCATACCATCATCCCAGTACACATCCTTCTGGAAAACCTATTCAAAGAGCTCTCTTCCGATCGTGGGTATCACTCTGTATTCCTCATTCAAAATTGCGCTACTCTCTTTCTCAATAAATACCGAAGCGAATTCAACCACCAAACAGCAGGATGTCGTTCACTCAAAATACAGTACATCGAGGATGGTATTTCATTTGCATGCTTTCTCAAAAATTATTATACTCTATACAGAGAGAATAAAAACAAAAAAGACGTTTTGATTTTCGCAATTCTGCGAGATGCAAACGAAAAATAAATATGAATCAGAATCAATCAGACAATACCCCATTTGAGGGTCTCCCGGAAGCAGAACGAGGGCAAAAAATCCAGTCTCTTCGGGAAATGGTGCAGAGCGCCGAGAAAACCATTCAGAGTGCCAAAGCCATGCTTCTGCAACTCGAAGGTAAGAAAAAAGTTGGCCGTCCCCGCAAAACCGACTCAGAGAATGAAGGCACGGTCATTGAGGGTCCCTTTGATGGTCAGGTAATGGTCGGTACTGATGGCAAGCAATACCCCGTTCCAGCGAATTACGCATCAAAATCCAAGCTTGTTGAGGGTGATATGCTCAAGCTCACCATTACGAATGATGGCATGTTTTTGTACAAACAAATCGGCCCGGTAGAACGTCGCAATGCTCTCGGTATCATGACGCAAGATGAAAGTGGAAGTTATTATGTCCTCACTAATGGTAAACCCTATCGCGTGCTTCTCGCTTCCGTCACCTATTTCAAGGCGCTCCCGGGTGATGAAGTCGCCGTCGTTCTCCCACGAGATATTGAGAGCAACTGGGCCGCCATCGAGAACGTCATCCAACGTGGTGCACACAAGGACTGGCAAACTGATTTAAAAAAAGCAACTGAGGCCAACGAAGCCATGAACGCTTGGAAGGTAGACCTCAAAGAATCCTCCGACAAAACTTCTGCTCCTACAGAACCAGAAGAGGGCCCGGTTGATCCAGCTGTTCTCGATGATTGGGTACGTGACATGGAAGAAATTGAAAAAGAAATCCGTGCCGCAGAGGCAGAAGTGGCCACCACATCAGGTAAAGAATAGATTTACATCTAATCCCTCTCCCCTTTTCTTCATGAATACAGAATATACTGGTTCCAGAAAAGACTATTTTTTTGGAACTGTCGCCGGGTTTTTAATTGGACTTCTTTTAATACCCATTCTCAAAACAACAAACCCGGATATATTTGAGCAACTCAAATATATCCTTGTTCCCGTTTTCATGATTCTGGTACCAATTGGTCTTATAATCGCCTCCTGGATCAGTCAAAAAATCTCTATCATTTGGCAACTCGCAAAATTTCTGGTTATCGGAGTACTCAATACCTTGGTCGATCTTGGGGTGCTTGCTTTCCTGTTTTCTCTCGCCTCACTCTCTGGCGCCGCTATAGCATCCAACGATATTCTATTCACATTCCTCGTTCCAATTACTTTCTTTATTCTCTACAAGAGCATTTCTTTTATCATTGCCAATATCAACAGCTATTTTTGGAACAAGTACTGGACATTCGGAACAAACAATCACAAAAAAACTTCTGCGGAATTCACTCAATTTTTTCTGGTCAGTCTGGTCGGTTTCGCCATCAATATCATCGCGTCGTCTCTCGTCTTTTACTTCTTTCACGAAATCGGCGGACTCACTGTAGATCAGTGGGGACTCATTGGTGGTGCTGTGGGAAGCATCTCCGGACTCGCCTGGAACTTCATCGGCTACAAATTCATTGTCTTCAAGGAACCCGAGAATAACCCTGTTTAAGACTCTTTTTCTTTATCCATGTACTTCAAAAAGGCTCCTCGGTGAGCTTTTTTTCTTCACCAAAACAAGGTACAATGAAGATATGCAGCTCGATAATGAGTGTTATGTAGTTTTTGTTTATGTCCGTCACCCTCTACCGAAAATACCGCCCTCAACACTTCTCCGATGTCATTGGTCAGGAATCCGTTGTCCGGACATTTGAAAACGCACTCAAACTCGGAAGGGTCGGCCAGTCCTATCTCCTCACCGGCCCACGTGGTACCGGCAAAACAACGCTCGCCCGCCTCTTCGCAAAGGCAGTCAACTGTAGCCACCGAAAAGGTGCAGAGCCTTGCGACCACTGCGAGCACTGCCACCAGATTGAGGAAGGACGCTCACTTGATGTCATTGAAATCGATGCCGCGTCACACACGGGTGTCGACAATATTCGTGAGCTCCGCGATACAGTCAAACTTCTCCCAACTACCGGCTCACACAAGATCTATATCATCGATGAAGTGCACATGCTCTCGACTGGCGCCTTCAATGCCCTCCTCAAAACGCTCGAAGAGCCGCCAACACATGTCATCTTCATCCTCGCCACCACTGAGATCCACAAGGTACCAGCCACTATCCTCTCTCGTTGCCAGCGTTTCGACCTCTCTCGTCTCCCCATCCAAAGTATCGCGGCAAAACTCACCCAAATTGCAAAAACAGAGAAAATACAGATTACCCCAGGAGCAATTCATATGATTGCGGAAATCGCCGAGGGAGGTATGCGGGATGCCGAATCTCTTCTCACTCAAATAGTCAGCCTCACCGAGAATGCCATCGATGAGACAACTGTCTCAGTCATGTTTGGTTCCGCGGAAACCAAAAACCTCATCGCACTCGCCGAGTACCTCGCCAAGAAAGATTTATCTGCCGCTCTAAAGCTCATTGGGACACTCTCCGAAGACGGCAAGGACCTCTCCGTCTTTGCTGGCTCTTTTTTGAATTTTCTTCGTAAGCTTCTTCTCACTAGCGCAGCACCCAAAGCATCCCTCCCATTTCTCGAAGACCTCGCCGAGAACTCACGCCTTGCTCTCATAGACATCAGCACGCAACTCACTCCGCAAGAAATTGTTCGCATGCTCGAATTCTTCCAAGCCGCCAAACGTGATTCCAAAAATGCAACCATCTCCGAGCTTCCACTCGAAATTGCCATCGTCAAAAGTCTTTCCCCTGATGTGGTACCCCTTCCTACTGCCCAGTCAAAATCAAACTCATCGCTCCAGCCCATCTCACCGGTCAATCCCCCTACTCCACTCAAGACAGTCTCTTCTGCACCCAGAGCACCACTGACTACACAAACAGAGAAGAAAGTAGTCCAACCAACAGCCACTCCCTCCGAACCAGAAAATACTACCCTTCCTCCCGCTTTTTCTCTTGAAGAGATCAAAACTGCTTGGCAAAGCATTGTCGGACAGACCAAAATACTCAATGCCTCCCTTGCTCTTGCCCTCATGCAATCAAGTCCAAGCGAGGTACGCGGTCAGATACTTATACTCCAAACCAAACACAATTTTCACAAGGAACGCCTCGAAAGTCCCGAAAGTAAATTGACGCTCGGCCAAGCCTTTGCTAAGATTCTTTCGTTCGAACCGAAGTTTCAAATCGTGCTCGAAAAGGCGTCCGTGCCCAATGCACCATCCGCCACGCCAGACACCTCACTCGTCTCCCACGCTCTTGAGATGCTCGGCGGCAAAATTGTTCCGGAGCAAGGATAGTACATGAAAAAATGACATTTTTGGGGAGTAGCCAAGCGGTAAGGCAGGGGCCTTTGAAGCCCCCATGCGAAGGTTCGATCCCTTCCTCCCCAGC
>CAYOHD010000036.1:0-6554 GCA_964403705.1 uncultured Bdellovibrionales bacterium
CGTATTGACTGGGCTAATTCCTTAATCCAATAAATCCTGTCAATCTCGTTTTTGGCGGCCGCGATAAAAGGAACAAAGCCAGCCAATGCCTCCTTCTTTCCTCCAGGAGTTTCCACATCAACCCGCTCGAGTATTTGATTCAGAAAATACGCCAGTGCTGGCTTGGGATGTCCGATAGCCTCCCGAAGTGCCTCTGGATGCTCTTTTGCGATATCCGCGGCATCCTTGCTCTCCGGGATAGATATAATATATGTCTCAATATCCTGTGACAAAGCAAGCTCGGTACTTCTCCGAGCCGCCTTTTGCCCCGCCTCATCCATATCGAAAAAAAATCGCATCTCTTTGCCATAGCGACGAAGCATCGTAAGTTGTTCCTCGGTCAAAGCGGTTCCCGATACCGCCACTGTATTTTCAATACCCGCTTGATGACAGGCAATCACGTCCATATTCCCCTCAACCAAGACCGTATATCCCGCTTGTTTGATTGCTTGCCGCGCATACGAAAGTCCGTACAGCACCTGACTCTTCTTATAAATCGGCGTCTCTGAAGTATTAATATATTTTGCCTGTGACTCATCAGCACCAGGTGCCACGCGCGCTGAATATCCAATCACGCGACCAATCGTATCCGTAATCGGAAAAAGAATGCGCTCACGAAACCGATCATAATACCCATCACCCTGTTCTTTCCGGAGGGCAATACCCGCTTGGATAAGTTCTTTTGGATGAAACCCCGACCTCACCAAAAAATCAGAGAGATTACGCCAACCCAGAGGGGCAAAACCCAGACGAAATTTCTGTATACTTTCATCCGACAATCCGCGTCCGCGAAGATACGCGAGAGCCTGATCTCGACCTACCCCCTCCCAAAGCTGCTTCTCATAAAATTTCGTCGCAAGCTCATGAATCTCATAGAGTCTTGCTTTCTCATCACGTTCTTCCTGAAAGTGTTCCTGCGATTCTTTGCTGTAGGTTGGCAACTCCACATTGGCTCGTTCCGCAAGCATCACCAATGCGTCACGAAACCCCATTCCCTCCATTTCCATCACAAACGCAAACACGTCCCCTCCCTTATTGCACCCGAAACAATGCCACATCTGGCGCTCTTCATTCACCATGAAGGACGGTGAACGTTCCCGATGAAACGGACAACATGCCTTCCAATGACTCCCTGATTTATCGAGTTTGACATAGCTTGCCACCACATCGACAATGTTGAGTCTCGCCTTGATTTCTTCGGTTGGAGATTGCATATCATTCAAGATCTTGAGTATCCCCGGACACTAGCACACAATACGCCATTCGTCACGAACCAAGCCTCAAGAAAAAACAAATATTTCCTTGAAAACAAAGCAAAAATATTGACGCTGAAAGGGGAACAAGGGTACCAGAAAAAACAAAGGGTTACTGCTGTACAGCAGCACCCTCTTGTGGCACCGTGTCGACATTCTTGGAAGTATCGAATACTGTACTTGATTTTTCGTTTGTATCGGCACTCGTACTCGTGGAAGCATTTCCAATTATGACCACAATATCCGCCTCCCCTGGTACGAGCTCCTCGGCAGGAAACGCACTCATTGTTCCGCCGAGCGTAGTCGCGATTTCACTGGCTCGAGCCGAGGCCTTGCCAGAAATATCAGCCACGATGATTCCTTGATACGTATTTTTAGATGCCTTCTCTTTTCCTACTACCACCACTCCCTCCGGAAATGCCGCGAGTATCTTGTCTTCTGCCGACTGAGTCACACCTGTTTTTGTTGAACCGTTCAAAAATGCTATCTTTACCGGTCCATTCAAAATAACCTCCGGAGTAGAAACTGCTTCTTCTTGAGCGGGACTCTCCACTGCCACATTCTCTTCTGGGGCTGCCGTACTCTGCTCCTGCACATTAATCGCCGTGACATCTACTATTTTTCCTAGAGATGGACGGTAGAGAATCGCTCGACCGGCATTCGTATAGATAAGCACTTTATCGCCATTTTCTGACTTCCGAAAAAAAGGCTGGTCAGTCAACTTTTCTCTGTCCGTCACTGTCGCCAAAGTCGGAGTCTCATCACTCGGCAATTCCATCACCGCACCAATCGTCTCTACTAATTGTGCTATTTCTTCTTTGGTGTCCACCGTCCGTATTGCCTGCTTATATTTGTAGTAAAAATACCCAGCCGCGCCAGCAAACAAACACAACAGCAAGGAGAAAACAATCACCGACGGTTTCAAACGCCTCGGTGCTGACAGAGCACCCTCTTCACTTTCCTCTATCTTTATTTTTGCCATACACATTGTACATATAATCAGTACTCATTGTACCTCATACCAACCTTCAAGAGCAATGTCCGTCACTGTACATGAATAGGTGAACCGTATTTTTTCGCGCCCGAGTGATTGGGAGAGCAATACAGCCATTCCGAAACACAAAAAGTATGCTATCGCTCTCTTCCCCATCTGCATAAGCCCCCCCCTCAACAAAGAAACAAGAAACTTTTTTCTTTTTTCAACACATCGCAGTTCGAAAATCCCCTATATCAATACTGTTCATCAACTTTCTGATACACGAAACGAGATGTCTCCCGAATAGAATCTTTCAGATTTCCTCTATCATGACCACGCGTCATAATACAAATCAGATATGGATGCTGAGGAAAATACACAATCCCGCAATCATGCAACTGGTGCTCATTCCTGCTCGTTCCCGCTTCACCAAATTTATGCGATACTCTTATGTCCTGAGGTATTCCTGCTGGCAAAGCATCGTGATAATCCGTAAAGGAAAGTACTTTTAACGCATGCTCGGAGAAGTTCCGCGAAAGATATGAGCTATTAAAAAGAATGCGAAAAAATCCAGCATACTCCTTGACTGTTAATTTTGCATGTGCATCCCTGATGACAGAAGTATCAGCGCCAACCATGGTAAAAAGATTCTGAAGTTCTTCTACCGGAATTTTCTCAGACAATAAATGGAGTGCCTGGTTATCAGAATACACAATCATGTGCTCAATCAACTGCTCAATCGTATAACTCGTTCCCGCTTCGAGAGATATTCGCGGTATAATGGCCTGATCGACACCTAAATCTACTGGGGAATCGAAAACAATCTGCTCTTTCAAGAGATCTGGCCTTTCCTCTGCTAGATGATAATAAATCATCATGACCGGAACTTTAAGAAGTGAGGCTGGAAAAAACTTCCCTTCCGTATTGATCCCAAAGGCCGGACCATTATTCAGATCACGAAAATATACCGACATTTCTGTCAATTTATTTTCCTCTTTCAAAGCATCTATAAATTTTTCCAAATCAACATGGAAATTCTCCTTTCGAGCATCTATTGATCCTTCCGCAATCTCACATTCAAGAAGAGGATTGATATATTGATAATTCCCAGACTGACGCACTTGTGTAGAGGAATTTTCTGAATGATCGGAGATTCGAGCAGCAAAAAAACCGACCACCATCCCAGCCAATCCAATAAACAAACAGAGCAACACAGAAAAAACAATCCCCGATGGTTTCAAGCGTCTCAGTGCTGGCATGACACTCCCTGCGCCTTCCCCTATCTTTATTTTTGCCATACACAATTGTACATACGATCAGTACTCATTGTACTGCATACCAATAAAGAAGAGCAATGCAAATTCAGATCCATATATATCAAATCAACAGAGCAAGAAAAAACTATCCCCTATTCTTTATGGGAGAGTTTTTTGCTTCGGGTCTGCTCAAAATATCAAAACCAGGAACACATTCCCGTCTATTATTCACTTGGAGCAACGGGATCAGATATTACAGGCGAATCAATCAGCACATCTTCCACGGAAGCATTCTCTTCAGCTGAATTAACAACGGAATCAGACGGCAATACTTCAGATACCGGAATAGCAGTTTCGACTGGAGCCACCGTTTTGATTTCTACATCAGAAGAATCATCTTCTACTACCTCTGAGCGGAAGGTCTTTCCACCCTTCACCGAGAGAGCCACCCAAGAGAACTCGAGTTCCCGCGGGGCTTTTTTGTTGAGAAGAATCGTGAAGCCATGCTTACTCTTCTTCGTCACCAAATATCTGATGTCCTCATCAAAATACGCCTCAGCCATGTCTTGATCTACCGCTTCAATATCCTTGGCCAAGTCTTGATCCTTCTGTGCATCAGTGGTGAGCGGACTCAATTCATTAGTCAGGCTCACCGATACAATCGGCTGCATATCATACGCTTGATCAAAAAGAATAGTGACCGACTGTTGTCCCTCAGCAATGACCGCGAATCCCCCCATATCACTACTGAATGTAGGCACATTCTCAAAATTCACCTGTCCCTCAAAGTTCGTATCACCTAAGAACGAAGCAAGCTCCGCAAACGTACTTTTTCCACCAAACCGCGCATCCCCACCCACCGACAGTTTGCCAAGAATACTACCATCCAGCTTCACGACCAATGTCTCGACTGCAATGTTTTTCATCATGACAGCAAAGTAAGTCGCCATTGCCTGAGTATTGAGTAGAGTATTGGAAGCCGAGGTGTCAGAAAGAACGGCATATTTTTCTTCGAGACTGCCTATCTTATTCGTATAGACTTCCAAGCCCTCAATCGAATCTGCCTTGATACTCTTCGCAAAAATCTGATCCGCCACCAAAGTCGGTGTTATCACAGAGGTTGAGGCCGCAACACGATCCGTAAATATTTCTGATGCTGGCAACGCGCGTCCACTCAATCGTTCATCACGTAATTTCAACAGATATGCCAATGTTTGTCTCTCTTGGACTGGAGCACTCACCACCAGCCGCATACTTGATGGTATTTCCAAACCATCCTGTTCGTGTACTCCTTCCTCTCGCATATCGAGGCCATCGACACCTGCGAGATCTGATGTCTGTTCTGCCATCACGACATCGATTGGCATACCAAAATAATCTGTCAGATTGACAAACATCATGACACTTCCGCACTGAGTCGTCGGCACATTACCCAAACCCTGTGACGGACACGTCACGGCAGTCGTCTCGTCAAAACTCTCCAGAGCACGACCAAGAGCACGACCAGCTTGAGTCGCCCGCATAGCATATCCTGGTATAGAAGACGCTGTGAGATAATCTCCCATCTGTATCGGCCCATTCTCTGTGCTGATCTTCACTGGTACACGTCCGACCAGTGCGATCGGATACGAATCCTGTGTGTATCCACCCGCGACGAATCCCGGAGCCGTCGAAACCACACCCAGAACACTACTCTCATACTGCCCAGCAGAACGGAGCACTCCTTCCGGATTATTTCGATCAATCATCACCACTTCACCCTTGTCGAGTGCTTGTGTGGAAGTATAGTTTTCCGCGAGGTCGGCACCGCCGGAGAAAAACCCACCACCAGCTGAGGACATAATGTTGCCATTCGATGTCACACGCAACACATTCAACCCGTTGTTCTGAAGCGTCATAAGATCCATGCCGTTCGTGATTTGAAACGAGTTGACTGTTGGCATAGAAATTTGACGATACCCATAGACCATGCCACCCGTAGAGTTGTACACCCCATTCATACTCCCCGGAAATGTTGGGAAGTCCCGTCGAAAATTCACGGTCACTTGTACCCAGTTATCATTCGCAGCATTCCCGATGGATCCGCCGGGCTTGCTCACGATATTCGATCCAGCGACACCAAGCGCCTCCTGACTGGTGGCTGAACGTACTTCCATGCGAACGTATTGATCCGGAGTCTGTTGCCAATCGAGAGTAGAATTCGCTGCCATCGGTGCCACATTCATCTGCTCGGACATATACTGACCATCTGGATACCAACCAGCATCGTAAATATTGGTCGTCTTGGACGGTGTCGATCCGCCAAATATCGTAATCCATTTCCCATCGGGTCGCTGAAAGGAGAGGGCGCCATCACCAACGCCGCCACCATTGTACGGGTTCGTCGCTGCTGGATCAGCGAAAGTATCGCTGAAAGTGGTGGTGGTGTTGTCATTGATATTTCCAATGTAATAATAAGGCGCAGTCGCTGCGGCACCGGCGAGTGTGCGATAAATACGGCGCTCCGTAGTACCAGTCGGACCAACAGACACCGCCGTAAGCGGCACGGTTTGTCCTGTTGTCAGCACACAAGTCTGTGTGGCCGACACTGCCGAGAGCGGAGATTCGATACCTTGGGTCACATAACTGTATTTCCAGAAGTGAGCACCCGCGGTACAAGACCCACCGGCGGTCGGAGTACCGGATGTCGGAAGCGTCGGAACTGTTCCAGTTCCCGGAAGCACCAGCGTCGGTCCAACAGCCGTCAGACCCTGGTACCCACCGGCCGTGGCATTAAAAGCACCCCCCCATGGCACATAGATATTCGTCGTCACACCCACACCAGATACGGCATTACCACCGATGATAAGAAAAGTGCCATCAGCCCTCGGGATAACATGTGCTCCGCGATCGGCAGTACTCGTCGTCAGCGCGACACCGGCCCAAACGCCAAAGTGATAGCCCGTCGCGGTCAGCTTCCAGTCGAGCGGCTTCGCTTCCGCAGCTAGCTTCGCGATTGCGGCCTCCATAGTCGGCAGATCCTTCTCGCGC
>CAYOHD010000036.1:6564-7190 GCA_964403705.1 uncultured Bdellovibrionales bacterium
GCAGTACTCGTTGTCAGCGCGACACCAGCTGCTTCTGCTCCCGTATATGGATTGATGAGGGAAGTCGTACCAGTCGCCGTACCCTTGACTAGTATCCAAAACCCGTCCTGTCGTTGAAATGCAAATGATCCTGAACCAGCGCCCACACCGAGCGCCGTACCAGCGGTGAAGATCTTTGAGTTCGCATTGTATACCATGGTCGTCGTGGCGACAGCTCCACCAAGCGTCGTCCCGACGATTACCTTATACATATTATTGTTCGGTCCGGCGAGCGGAATCGCCAAACCACCAACGTTGGTACCGGTCGTCTGAAGCGGTCCATTAGTCATAGTATTCCGGACAGGATCATAAATCGTTGTCGAGGTCGTCGCATTACCATGCAAGATAGTGAAGGTGCCATCGGCATTTTGCATAGCGAAGGCTCCCTGACCAGCGGTTGCTGACAAACATGGTCCATTCGTGAATCGACTCCCCGGAGGAGCATATTTATCATAGATATTAGTCGCGGTACCGGAAACAGTACAGGCCGTGGTCGTGATGCCCGTTCCCATGATAAGGAGGAATTTCCCATCGGGTCGTTTGATAGCAAATGATCCGGAGGCAGTCGCTGACGTCGGCACATTGCC
>CAYOHD010000037.1:0-1218 GCA_964403705.1 uncultured Bdellovibrionales bacterium
ATTGATGGCCGCCTTTGCTGCCTCAACAGCTCGATTTTCTCCAGAAGCAATACCGATGCCCATCAGAGCACTCCCACTGTCCTGCATCACCGCGCGCACATCAGCGAAGTCAACATTCACCTCACCTTTTTTCGTAATCAAGTCTGAGATTCCCTGTACGCCCTGACGTAACACATCATCAACAATACGAAAAGCATTGATAAGTGTCATCTTTCGATCAATGATCGAGAGCAGTTTATCATTGGGAATCGTAATAATCGTGTCTACACGTTCACGTAAATTCGCGAGAGCCTCATCAGCGATAGAGCGTCGTTGAGAACCTTCGAATGAGAACGGACGAGTCACGACACCCACGGTCAGCGCCCCAAGCTCTTTAGCTGTTTCAGCAACGATAGGGGCTGCCCCAGATCCCGTACCGCCACCCAACCCACAGGTAACGAAAACCATATCTGCTCCCTTCAACACTTCCTGTATCTCATCTCGATTTTCCTCTGCCGCCTGTCGTCCGATTTCCGGATTCATTCCAGCGCCTAAGCCTTTAGTCAGGTTTTTCCCAATATGAATCTTTTCTTGTGCTTTCGAATGATGAAGGGCTTGAGCATCAGTATTGATCGCGACGAATTCAACACCGCGGATTTTGGCGTCAATCATGCGCGTGATAGCGTTTCCGCCAGAACCACCGACGCCAACCACCTTTATCTTTGCAAAAGTCTCTAAATCGGGCTTGATCTCTGCCATAATTCTCTATACTCAAGAAAAAAGTATTATTGTATTCATTCTTACACAAAAAAACGCCCCAGCAGGGAACACTCGCCAGAGACTTTACTCTATCACACGATAGAAAAAAGCATCAAGTAGTATTCTCCACCCAAGGAACGCTTTTTGTTTTCGTTTTTTTTATTTTTATGACAACAACATGAATCCTCCAGAAGAAACCCTTCAAACCCGCTTCAATTAAGGAAGAAAACGTTTCGCGAATTTTTGTGTACTTTCGAGAGTCTGCTTCATCCAGTCAGGAACAGCCCGCTCGGTTGTCCACCCGCGTACTTTCCCTTTCTTTCCTAGTATACTCTCTTCTGCCAAAAGCACCAGCCCGACCACGGTTGCGAATTGCGGAGCGTCGACCTGATCTAATATCCCACCCAGAGGCTTCGGATACCCAATCTGCGCCGGGAGACGGAGTGTTTTTTTCGCCAAATCCACTGTCCCCGGCAGAAG
>CAYOHD010000037.1:1228-7100 GCA_964403705.1 uncultured Bdellovibrionales bacterium
AGCTCCTCCTCCGGTCAATACAGCCCCACCAGGGAGCAACCCATCACGACTAATAGATTTTAATTCCGTATTCGCAAAGGTAAATATTTCTTCCATGCGCGCTTCGATAATCTCAGCAATATGATATCGAGAAACCATTCCTTCTTCATGCGCGTCAAAAAGACCCAGATCAATCTCCTCTCGCTTGCCTACTTCACGAAGATCAGCAGTCCCATACTGAAGCTTCACAGCCTCCGCGACATCAATAGAGGTACGCAGACCAATAGCGATATCATTCGTGATGTGTCCGCTTCCTACTGGAAGAACCGCCAAATGCAACAAATTCCCATCCTCATACACGGCTATCGATGTCGTGCTCCCCCCGATATTGATCAGCACCACTCCTAATTCTTTTTGTTTCTGATGAAGGACCGCTTCAGCGGCAGCCAATGGTTCGACGATGGATGCTTCCGCCTCGGTACCCGCTTGCTCTAATGCTCGGCCGATATTCTTCTGCTGGGCGGTACTCCCTGTCACCACCAAAGCAGTCGCTTCAAGTCGAACCCCTCGCATACCCACAGGATCCTTGATATCTTTCTGATCATCCAAACGATAGCTTTTAGGAAGCGCGTGTATCACTTCACGATTAAGAGGAAGAGAAAGGCGAGCCTCAACTTCACCAAGACAACGAGCGACATCATCCTCTCCAACTTCTCCGTCTGGTCGACTCACGGCTACTACTCCATTCGCTTCTTGGCAGAGGATATCCGCACCCGAGAGAGAAACATAAACACGTTCAGAAACATGCCCAGACATGCGTTCAGCATGCTCTAATGCTATGTGGCAGGCCTTGGCTACCGCCTCGGTATCCACTATCGCCCCGCGACGAACACCGAGGGACTGAGTTTCACCCACCCCAATCACGCGCAAAATCGCATCATCCGACGCTTCTTCAGCAATAACCACTCGGATATTTGCCGACCCAATATCTAAACCAACAAGAAGACGACTTTTCGACATAATAGTCTCGCTCTCTATTTTGTATTTGAAAAAATCTCGGGAAAAATCAGAAAAAATCCACCGCCATCGGCAGTATCAAAAATTATAACCCATATCGCATCACTTGCATAATCTCATCCTATAAAATGAGGTAGGAAGATGAAAATTGCAATCAGCACCGCAAGAAATGACGCAATCAAAACGGCTCCAGCCGCCATATCTTTCACAACACGTACGTACGGATGCACATTCGGCTTCACCATATCAAGAATACGTTCGACAATGGTATTCAGAAGTTCCAGAGTTAATACCCAGCCAATCACAAGCAAGAGAATGGCCCACTCTGAAGGAAGCAACGGAAAGAAACAAGCAAACAGAATCACTCCTATCGCAACCCCACACTCAATCTGAAAATTTCGTTCTCGAAGCAAAGCAAAAGCAACACCACTGACCGCGTGGCGAATACTCCTCAAAAAAATTCGTATTTTCATAGATATTTTTTAGAAACGACTCTGTATGTTTTCTTTACCCAGTCCGGACACCGACCACAGAAAAGCATTCCCCGCAACCTCAAACACAACGAGTATCCTAAAACTGTTGTTATAGTATCATCTTTTCGCTCTCCTCCCAATCAACAAGAGACACAAATCAGTCTTTTTCCACAGGTAAAAGCGCCGTGACGATTTGTCTCACCCTGTCTCCCGACGCCCGACCGGCTACTTTTTTCATCACGAAGCCCATTGCCTTCCCCAAATCTTTGCTTGATACTGCTCCACATTCCGCCAATGCTTCAGAGACTATTTTTTGTATCTCTTCCTCTCCTATCTCTTCTGGTAAAAATTCAGAAAGAATCTGCAATTCCTTCTCTTCTTGCTCCGCCAAATCTTCCCGTGATCCAGCGCGATACTGCTCAATACTCTCTTTTCTCTGTTTCACCAGCTTCTTTATCACTGACTGCACTTCTTCATCTGACATATCCGCCACTGGCTTCCGAAGATCAATCGCGGTATTCTTGAGAACACTTTGAAGAAAACGAATGGTGTCACGTCGCTGTGTATTCCCATTCTTCATGGCTGCTTTCAACTCATCTTGAAATACGTCTATCAATCCCATACGTCATTTGTATTAAAAAATATCAAAAAAATTTACAGTAGCTTGAAAGAAAAAAGTCCGAGGCCTCCTGGCCTGATGACCACACCTCGGACAATTCTCTTTCTCGTCAACACCGTTCTCACCTAAGAGTTCAGTCGTTTCTTGATTTCTTGCAGCGCATTCTCGTCGAACTTGCCCATTTTTTTCAGGCGATCGATTTCCTTGCGTATCTTCACTTTGTAGAGAGCTTCGCTTCGTCGATCATCTTTGCTTTTTTCTCCTTGACGAAACCGGAGCTTCCGAACGCGGCGAAGAACACCGCTTTGTTGAACACGGCGAGAAAAACGCCGAATAAGACCTTCAGCTGTTTCTCGTTCTTTTCGTTTCACTTGTATCATATTCCCAACCTCCTTTCTCTAGAGAGCAATCCAGAAGGAATCCGGAAAGCACTTGTCGATGCGCGAATCCATTCTTCACAATACGACAGGTACACTCCGACACAACTGAATACTACACTACCTTTTTACTGGATGAATATTCTCCGATAAACGTGCGCCTCCCACTAAATGGAGATGCAGATGCCCAATCTCCTGTCCGCCGTCCCTCCCAACCCGGATAAGCAGCTTATACCCTTTATCAGAAATATTCAAGTTTTTCGCCAAATCACGCGCCACCAAGAACATATGTCCAATGAGTGGGACATCCTCATCTTCCATGTGAGCAATACTCTCAATGGGCTTCTTCGGAATAATCAAAACGTGTACTGGCGCTATTGGATGAATGTCTTCGAAGGCAATCACTGTTTCATCCTCATAGAGGATATCTTTGGGAATCTCTTTTCTGATAATTTTCGAAAATATGGTCTCCATAAACCCACGTCTCTCTTTAGTTTTGGATCAACACCTGATTCGCTTTGAGAATTTTCTTCACCGCGTCTACCAAGCGCTCCTGCGTCACTGTTTCCTGTGTTCCCGAAATCATATCCTTGACGATGGCTGTCTCATCGAGTGCCTCTTTCTGACCGATGATGACCGTCACCTCAGCTCCGATGCGATTCGCTACGCGCATCTGTGATTTCAAACTCCCTCTTCCAAAACTTTCCGCAAGTAAGACTCCGCTTTTCTCCAGATCCGCGAAAATTCGTAAGCTTTTCTTTTTTGCTAAATCACCCAACTGCGCGAGAAATACTTTTGGCTTTGGCATCTCATACGGCTTCACTTGCATGCGCTTCATTTCGAGCACAATACGGTCAATTCCCAGTCCAAACCCGATAGCGGGAGTGGCTTCTCCACCAAGCATCTGTATGAGTCGATCATATCTTCCGCCTCCACCAAGTGAATATTTTTTCCCTTCTTTGTCGCTTGACCAGACTTCAAAAACCGTTCGCGTATAATAATCCAGTCCACGAACCAAACGCGAGTTAATAACGTATGGCAATTCAAGCTCATCCAAATACTCAAGCAATCGCTTAAAATGATCCCGTGATTCTTGATCCAGATAATCGAGCGACTGAGGAGCGTGGGCGGTTAATTGAATACACTTATCTTCTTTACAATCAAGAATACGCATTGGGCTGGTCACAAAACGCTCCCGACAATTCAGGCACAGCCGATGTTTCTGTGATTCCAAATAACGTAAAAGCGCCTTCTCATAATCTTTTCTTGATTCTGGCGTTCCAATACTATTGACCTGAAACTCGATATGCTTCAATCCAAGCTCACGAATCACGCGGTACGCGAGTTGCAATGCCTGTGCATCCAAAATAGGATCCTCCTCGCCAAACATATCAAAATTCGCCTGAGTATGCTCGCGATACCGTCCTTCCTGAGGGCGATCATAACGGAACAGAGACCCCATGGAAAAGAGTTTCACTGGTTTCGCGAGAACAGTCATGCCATGCTGAATATAGGCGCGACAAAGTCCGGCTGTCATCTCCGGACGAAGAGCCACTTTGTCTCCACCACGAGTCGTGAATGCGTAGATTTCCTTATCAACAATATCTGTACCTTCTCCAATCGTACGAAGATACAAATGGGAGAATTCAACCAGAGGCAAATCGATACGTTGAAAACCATATTCCTGCTGCGCATGCGTGAGTACCCGGCGTACCCGCTCCCAATACGGCTGTTCATCGGGCAAAATATCTCGCATCCCTCGTAAAGCCTGAAGAAGAATTTCCTCTTCACTCTTGGCGGGCTTTTCTGATCCTTTTTTTACCGACTTCAAGACTGATGCTGTTTTCTCGGTTGGCTTCGCAGTCGTCTTCGTCATAATTCTTCATTTATCTCCGGTTTATAAACCCAAACGCTCCCTATTGTGCACAGTGTTGCCTCAGTGTATTTGTTCAGTATCCTCTTATCTCGTTCTGATAATGCTGATTTAAAAAAGCTTCAGAGTATCGATCGGCCATGCCCGCAATACTACTTTCCCCGTAATTTTTTCACGCTTTACCGGACCAATAGAACGTGAATCGTGACTATGGCCTCGGTTATCTCCCATCAAAAAATACTCATTTTCCCCAAGAGTCACCTTCGGCATATCTTGAAGACTCAAAAGAGCCTCCCGAGATAGGTAACCGCTCTCATCCAAAAACATTCCTTCTGGATTATCCTGATTGTAAATCACGACCCGTCCACGCTTTATCTCGATTGATTCTCCGGGCAAACCAATAACACGCTTAATATAATATGTCTCTGGATTTTTCGAAACCTCAAACACCGTTACATCTTCTCGATGCAGATTTTTATACGGACGAATCGTAAAACCAAAAGGAATTCCCAAAAGAGCATCCGTGGTCTTATACCCAAGCTCACTGATGACCAGATACTGACCCTCGTCAAAATTCGGCTCCATACTCTGCCCAGAAACAAAAAAGGGCTGGAAGAGAAAGGCTCTGACCGGTATAATGATAACAAGCGCGAGGAGAATAACCTTAACCAACTCAAATAAGAGTTGTTTTGTGGTCAGATTTTCCTCAAATTCATTCTCAGTTGATGGTGTTTTTGAAAACATGCTCATAACGAAAATTACTTAGTCACCTCCCTTTTTTCATTCACAGCCAAAAGAAAAGAAAACACTCATATTGTAACAGATTTTTTGCCTGAATGCAAGGCAACAATATCCCCTCTAAAAAGCCAAAACACCCAAAAAATGGACAGCCTCCACCCCAAAAGGAAATGGAACCTTCATCCAAAAAACACAGTCACCGCTCCCCCGACGCACTCGCTTGACCTTGGTTCAGAGCCGGCTTTTTTGCCACAAACACAGGAATCCTTATCAGTCGAGCGGAAACCTCGCGCATCCCCTCCTCACCGTCAGAAACGCAACAAAATACTCCTCAGTATAGGTCTCATTTTTGGTACGCTGCTTCTTCTCTGCGTGCTCTTTCTCTTCGCTAAGGTGGCACATATCAGCAAAACACTTTCTTTTGAAAGCCAGACCAGCAGCTCTTTCTTCCTTGAAATCACTGATGCTGCCCGAACACTTTTTTCCCAACGCGTCCCACTCAAACAAACAGATGAAAACCGTATCAATATCCTTCTTCTCGGACGAGCCGGTGAACACTACCCGGGGAAAAACCTCACCGATACGATTATGCTCGCAAGCATCAACACCAAAACCCACCAAGTCGCGCTCCTGTCATTCCCGCGTGATCTCTACACTCCGATTGGCCAAGGCGACAGCTACACCAAAATCAATGCCATCTACCAGATTGGTCTCAATACCCAAGAGGGAGTTTCGCTTCTCCGAGATACCATAGAACAAATTTCTGGTGAAACTGTTCACTACTCTCTCATCGTTG
>CAYOHD010000038.1:0-7095 GCA_964403705.1 uncultured Bdellovibrionales bacterium
ATCCCCCGCCACGTTAGCAGTGTGGTGCCTTCAGCCACTCGGCCACCTTTCCATTTCATCTTTTTGTCATGCGTCCCCTTATCAGGCTCGTCTGAAGCCAAGCCTCACGGGACACGGGTATGCTATCACAGCCCAAGCGACACTTCAAGTCATCGATTGCCTTCTCGTTTATCCAGCCACGCCTGCAAGATAATTCGCGCAGCCTCCATATCATCATGCTTGGAGACTCGCTTCATCCCGCGCTCTCTCAGGTTGAATTGTGCCATCTTGGTGGTAAACATCTCATTCTCATACACAACACGCACCTGGGCCGAAATATGATGCTTGAGAAGGTCTCCGAACTTCTCTCCCTGATCTTCCATCTCCTTCCGATGGACATGTGAGGGAGTCCCAATGACAATGACTCCGACTCGCTCCTTTTCCACTATTTCTCCAATACGAAGAGCAAGCGTCTTGTCATTGTGCAGTGTAGTCAGACCAAAAGCGATGCGAGTTTCCGGATCAGCGAGAGCTACCCCGACATCAGCCGCACCCCAATCAATCCCGAGATATGCCGTGTCTTCCATACTTATCAGCGAGTCACTATTTCCGTCCCCTTCTCCGTCACGATAATGGTATCTTCAAAATGCGCCGAGAGTTTCCCGTCGGTAGTCACAAAAGTCCAGCCATCAGAAGCGATGCGCACCTGAAGCCCCCCAGCATTGATCATTGGTTCAAGCGCCAACACCATTCCCTTCGTGAAGACGAAGTCTCGAATACCAGCGTGGAAATAGTTCGGCACCTGCGGATCTTCGTGGAGTTCATGTCCGACTCCGTGTCCCACCAAGTCACGCACCACGGAATATCCATGCTGCTCAGCGTGTGTTTGCACCGCTCGCGCGTAATCAGACAAGTGAGCTCCCGCGCGGATATTGGCTATACCCAAATCAAGACTCCCTCGTGTCACCCGAAGCAACCGCTCTGCTTCGGCTGATACCGCACCCACCGCCACCGTACGAGCCATATCGGTCACCATGCCTTCAAAGCGCAGTCCGATATCGAGCTTGAGCAAATCTCCTTCTCGAAGCACTCGCTTTTCACTCGGGATACCGTGCACAACCTCTTGATTGATGGATGTGCAGAGTGAAGCAGGAAACGGTTTCCCCCATTCCGACCCATATCCTTTAAAAATCGGGATTCCTCCCGCGGCACGGATTTCTCGTTCAGCAATGACATCGAGTTCCTTGGTCGAAACACCTGGCTTGGCTGCTTGGATAACCGTTTCCAATACCAAACGCAAACGCTTCCCCGATTCTCGGAGAGATTTTAATTCTTGAGCAGATTTTTCTCGGTACTCTTTCATAATTTACTTGATATATCGTCAAATATCGCCTGGGGTTCCCGATTCGCATCAACACGTATCACCTGGCCAAGCTTTTCAAACCGCTCAATCACCGGAAGTGTATCGGCATGAAACACTTGGAAGCGCTTACTCACTCCTTCTGGCGTATCGTCTTTCCGCTGGGCAATACGCCCGCCACAGATATGGCACCGTTCATTGATATGGTCGATGTCCTGCCCGAGAATGAAAGGCCGGTGACAGCCGAAACAGAGTACTCGTTTGGAAATACGTTCAATAGAAGCCTCTTCCGAAAGTTCCAAGAAAATCACTTTGGTCATCGGTCGATCAAAAGACCGAAACACAGAGATGATCTCATCGACTTGTGTGAGACGCCGCGGCGCGCCATCGAGCAATATGCCTTGCTCCTCAGGCACTGTCTTAAGTGCTTCCACCAAAACAGCATACACCAAGGCATCCGGAACAAGCTCTCTCTTCTGATGGATAATGACATTGATTTGACGGCCAAAAGGAGTCTCTCGTTCTGCCTCAGCTCGAAGCTCTGAACCGATATCGATATGCGAAAGATGCAAAGTAGTTCGAAGAAGTTCTGCTTGTGTACTCTTCCCGCTCCCCGGAGGACCAAGAAGGATATAGTTTTTTGTTTTTTCCATCATGTGATGTGCGGTGCTCATGGACAAAGAGGCGGAAACCAAAATTCCCTGTGGGCGATTAAAATCCGTCATAGCTTCGCATCGTCATCTGACTCTGCAAATGCTTAATCAATTCCAGTACCACGGAAACAACAATCAGGATACTCACCCCACCAACAGTCATGGCCTTGATCCCAGTCATGCCTTGCACCACAATCGGGAGCACCGCCACCAATCCAAGGAATAGAGCTCCCGCAAGAGTGATACGATTCACGATGTGATAGAGGTATTCCGCAGTATTATTCCCCGGGCGAATTCCAGGAATGTAGCCCCCTTGTTTCTGGAGATTATCCGAGACTTTGGCTGGATCAAAGACTACCGCGGTGTAGAAATAGGTGAAAATCACCACCAAGAAGAAATAGAGTCCTCCATACACCCACTGATTCTGAAGCCACATACTCACGCTCCGCGCGATAGAATGTACTGTTTCATTGCTCCCGGCCTGCATGAGAAAGTTGGCAGCCATGGTTGGAAGCAAAATGAGTGAGACAGCGAAAATAATCGGAATCACACCCGCCTGATTTACTCGCAATGGCAGATGTGTGGCTGCACCCCCATAGACTTGTGCTCCCCGCATCCGCTTGGCATACGAGACCGGAATAGCTCGCTGCCCTTCGTTGATGAAAATAACACCAGCAATGGTCACCAGCCCGACCGCAAAGAAAAGGAGATAGACAAAAATCTGTGACGGATCCCAGGTCGCGATAAAACGAGAAAATCCCGACGGGAGACTCGCCACAATACCAGCGAAAATAATCATTGAGACTCCATTTCCAAGTCCCTTCTCAGTAATCAATTCGCCGAGCCACATGAGGAAGATTGTTCCAGCAACAGCCGTCATGATAATCACCGCCATGGTAAAAGGAGAAATATCACCCAAGATATTCTGCGAACGGAGAAGGGCGAGCATGGCATATGACTGCACGATTGCCAGCGGCACCGTGAGCCATCTCGTCCACATATTGAACTTCTGACGACCATTTTCTCCTTCCTCCTTATACAACCGCTCCAACTTGGGAACAATCGTCGTCATCAATTGCATAATAATCGACGCCGTAATATACGGCCCCACTCCGAGCAACATGACGGATATATTGGACAATCCACCACCAGAAAAAATATTCAAAAGACCAATCAGCGCATTTTCATCAAAAAAACGCTTCAACTGAACCACATCCACTCCTGGAACCGGGATATTGGCTGCCAAACGATAGACAACAAGAACAGCGAGAATAAAGAAGATCTTATTCCGCAATTCCTTGACACTCAAGATATTCTGAATCGCTTGAATCATGGAAGTCTGGCGAGGATCCTGTCCAAAAGCACCGCGCAGGCAGGCTCTCTGATGAAATCCAACACTATTTTATTTGAAGAAACCTTTGGCTGCTTCGGACACGAGAATTTCTTCTCCAAGAGTTACTTTCTTTGTCAGTTTGCCCGTCGCAACGATTTTCACCCCAGACTTGGCATCACGAGGAGTAATCATGTGTTTGGCCGCGAGTGTTTCGAGGCTAATGACCTCACCATCAGTATAGCGAGCATTAATCTGAGTAAATGTCAGGGTGACTTTCTTTGCGTGTGGAGACTTGAAACCACGTGATTTCTTCATACGATCAATCAGCGTCGATCGTCCACCTTCAAAGAGCGGGTCTTTCTTCTTTCCGTGTGCGCCTTGTCCTTTGGTTCCTCGTCCGGATGTCGTACCGCGTTTACCACCGCGACCGATACGCTTCACTTCTTTCCGAGGAGTGAGGGTGAGTTCGTGAATTTGCATAGCTTCATTATCAAAAATCTCTCTTCTCTTATTTAGCTGGTTCCACTTCTGCTTCAGCGGCAATTTGAACTACTACTTTCTTTGCTTTTGGAGCCTTCAGTGTTCCCAGGGCTTTGATAGTAGCACGAGCGACATTGAGCGGATTTGATGCCCCAAGAGACTTGGAAACAATATCTTTCACACCCAAAAGGTCGACCACTGCGCGAACCGCTCCACCAGCGATAACCCCCTGTCCTTTGAACCCGGGCTTCAACAGCACTTTGGCTGATCCAAGCTTGGTCAAAACCGCGTGAGGAATAGTCATGGCCTCATCAAGCTCTACAGTCACCAGATTCTTCTTGGCATCATTGTACGCTTTCTGAATTGAATCAGAAACATCGGAACCCTTGGCAACTCCAACACCGACTTTCCCTTTGCGGTTACCGATGACCAGTGTTGCTCGAAAACGAAAACGACGACCACCTTTTACGACACGAGTAACACGACTCAAATCGAGCATTTTTTGCTCGTATTCTGGACGCTCACGTCGTGCGCTGCCACCTTTTCCTTTTCTTCCGTCTTGCTTTGTTGCCATATGCTCACTCTATCAAACAAATAGGTTATTTTCTACACTCTTTAGAACACCAAGCCGCCTTCACGAGCACCATCTGCCAATGCCTGCACCTTTCCGTGATACAAAGAGGATCCGCGATCAAATACTGCCTGCTTTACACCAATCTTCAAACACTTCTCCGCAATCAACATACCAACAGCCTTTGCTCCAGGAACCGTATTGCCAAGCGTCCCTCCGAGTTCACGAAGATCTGCTGCGGCAAGAGTCTTTCCTGCCTCGTCATCAACCGCCTGAACAGAAATACTTTTCAAGCTTCGAAACACCGTCAGGCGAGGGCACTCCGAAGTACCCGAAACCTTGGCACGTGCTCGGCGATCACGAGCTGCTTTACGATGATTTTTTTCGCGTAGTCTCTTAATCATAGGTGTAGAACATGTTATGTGGTGGTCTTCTTTCCTTCCTTACGACGGACAATTTCGCCGGCATAACGGAATCCCTTGCCCTTGTATGGTTCAACTGGTTTCAAATCTCGGATAATAGCGGTAAACTGTCCGACTTGATGCTTATCAATACCGCTAATAGCCAAGGTATTATTCTCAACCTTCGCCTCAATACCAGCTGGAATTTCCATTTCCACCGGGTGAGAGAAACCCAGTGCGAGATTAATCTTACTTCCCTGAATTGCCATACGATACCCAACTCCATTCAGTTCAAGTTTCTTCTCAAATCCCTGCGTCACTCCCTCTATCATATTGGAAAGCAAGATAACGGTGGTTCCCCAGATACCAGCTGCCTTTTTGGAAGTACCCACCACTTCGACGGTCATTTCAGCATCTGTCTTCTTGACCAAGACATCATGATGATAGGTAAACGAGAGCGTCCCTTTTGGACCCTTAACGGTTACGACATTCCGCTCGAGAGTTACTTCAACGCCCGCTGGAATGACTACTGGTTTTTTTCCTATTCTACTCATAATGTATCTTCATGAAGATCTTCGTTTCGTCGACACCTGGTGTTCCCCCTCACTCTTTCAGATCATTGGAACCCGGAGATCAAAGCCACGAAAGCTCGTTTTTTACCAAACCTTACAAATATACTCTCCCCCCAAACCTTTTCGGTACGCCTCTTTGCCAGTCATAATACCTTTCGATGTCGAAACAATCGCGATACCATATCCGTTTTTCACTTTTTCGATATCATGTCGCTTGATATAAATGCGACAGCCTTCCTTGCTCACCCGATCAATTTCCGTAATAGCTGGTTTCTTTTGTGTTGGTGAAACTTGTTCATAGCGAAGCCATACCGTGAGACTTGGCTTGCCACCCTCATCGCTTCTTTCGACACGGGATGCATACCCTTCACGAACCAAAATTTGGGCAATAATCTCTTTGACGGAAGAGAAATTCAAAACGACAGAAGCGCGGCCAGCAGCCTGGGCATTTCTCACTCTCGTCAACATGTCTGCGATTGGATCTAACATAGTTTTTTATACCTTCTTTAGAGCTTCATTGCCTGTTCAATTACCACGATGACTTCTTTACGCCAGGGATCTGTCCGGAACTTGCTAACTCTCGAAAACAAATCCGACAGAGATCAAACATACGTAAATATCCGTGCTTCCGACCACAGCGCCAACACCGTCGAACTATCCGTGAGGAAAACTTCGGGGTTTTGAGTGAACGGACGTAGGTTGATGTCTTAGCCATAACGTAAATATTCTCAATAGATCATTTTAGGAATCTTTCTATTCTGTTTCCTTCTGCGCGATCGGGAGTCCGAGGAAACGGAACAAGAGGATTCCCTCTTCTCGATTCCGTGCCGTCGTGACGATATTCACCTGAAAGCCGAAGATATGTTGTACTTTCTCAGGAACAATTTCCGGAAAAATCGTATGGTCTTTAATCCCGATATTCACATTCCCGTATTGATCAATAACCGCATCACTCAAACCCTGAAAATCACGCGCACGAGGAATCGACGCATTCAAAAGACGATCCAGAAAATCCCACATTCGCTTTCCATGCAAAGTCACCGATACACCAACTTCCAGACCCTCACGAATTTTAAATCCAGCGATAGCCTTGCGTGCCTTCGTCATGACTACTTTCTGACCGACAATCATCTGCAGTGAGGACACGATTTCCTCTACGTGCTTTGAATCCTTCAGAATCTTGCCAATACCCGTGTTCACAACAATCTTTTCGATACGCGGAATAGCCATTGGATTCTGTATACCAAGAGCTTCACGTATCCCAGGGACCGCTTTCTGTATGTAAGCTTCTTTTGTTGATATGACTTGATTCATAAGGACGCTCTTTCGTGGCCTGATATTACAATGTTTTTCCTGATTTCTTACTCACACGCACCTTTTCGCCACCCTCTATTCGATACCCAATCCGAGTTGGCTTCCCTGTCTCTGGGCACACGAGCATCACATTGGAGACATGGAGTGGGGCTGGGCGCTCAATGCGTTCCCCTTTTTCGCCTTCTTTGCGAGGTTTTCGATGTCGCTTCATAAGATTGGCACCCTCAACTACCACGCGTTCCACCGTAGCAAGGACTTGAATCACCTTACCGCGTTTTCCGCGATCTTTTCCAGCAATAATTTCTACCTGGTCGCCTTTCTTAATCTTCATAATATTCCTCACTACTTAAGCTTCTTTAGTCATGCGATCGTTCCGTTTCCTTCCCTCCAGTCGCTCTGATAGTCCTAGAAGCCTTCTTCTCAGAGCTATCA
>CAYOHD010000039.1:0-7030 GCA_964403705.1 uncultured Bdellovibrionales bacterium
GACTTCATGCAGGATCCAGAAACAGGGAAGATGTATGAGTATCGAGTCTTAGAGGCATCGCTGACGCAGGGAGCGGGTCGCGTCGGATCATTTGAATTGTGCGCGGACTTTGCGTTGCCATCTGTTAAGACAACTGCGACTGGTTATTGGACAGAGGACCCAATCTGGAATGAGCATGCTGCCGGTCGTGACTGTGATACGGTGACCGCTCAGCTCGGAACGATTGCGCCGACTGTACCGATGAAATAATGAGGTGAATATGACTGCTCAGAAACAACAGATTAAATGTCCCGAATGCGGATCATCGATTTCGATTGATGATGTGTTGACGCATCAGATTTCGGAACAGGTACGGCAAGAGATGGAGCGGGAACAGAAATCAAAAGAAGAAGCATTGGTGCGCAAGGAACAAATGCTTGATGCCGAGCGGACGAAACTGGAAGAAGCTCTGAAAAATTCTGAAGCGGCAATCAGTCAGGAAGTAGCCAGAAAAATGGAAGCCGAAAGAGGCACTGTCCTGAAAAAAGCCAAAGAAGAAGCCGAGAAAGAAAGTGAGGCAGAAAGAAAAATGCTTGAAGAACAGCTAGCGGAAAAGAACAACAAGTTGCGCGAAGCCAACGAAAAAGAACTTGAATTGCGGAAAGAAAAAAATCGGCTTGATGCCGAGCGAGAGAATTTTGAACTCGACAAGCAGCGACAGCTTGATGCTGAGCGAGAGAAAATTAGTGAAGAAGCGAGCAAGAAGGCGACGGAAGAAACTCGTTTTGTCATCGCGCAGTTGCAAAAACAACTCTCGGACGCGACTAAGGCCAAAGATGATTTGGCGCGCAAGCTGGAGCAGGGTTCGCAACAGACTCAGGGGGAAGTACTTGAACTCGAACTGGAGACCTCTCTTCGGTCAGAATTTCTCCATGATGAGATTGTTCCCGTGCCTAAGGGAGTCAAAGGTGCCGATATTATACAGCGAGTCTTCGATCGGGGAGGACGTCTGGCTGGTCAGATCGTGTGGGAATCAAAGAATACCAAAGTCTGGAGTGAGGGATGGATTCAAAAACTCAAAGAAGATCAGCGACTCGTGAAGGCGGATATCGCCGTACTTGTGTCTTCAGTCTTGCCATCGGGTGTCACGGGGTTTGCTTTGCGGGATGGTGTCTGGGTGTGCGAGGTGCACATGGCATTAGCTCTCGCGAGTGCTCTTCGTATCACGCTCGAATCAGTTACGCGCGAAAAAAATATGTCGGTAGGCAAGAATGAAAAGATGGAAGTGCTCTACGCGTATTTGACGGGTGTTGAATTCAAACAGCGAGTCGAAGCGATTGTCGAAGCATTTACGGGTATGAGCGATGGTCTTCGCAAAGAGCGCTTGGCGTATGAGAAATTGTGGGCAGAGCGAGAAAAGCAAATCAGCAAAGTCATTACCAATACGGTCGGCATGTACGGCGATCTGAGTGGGCATGTCACGCTTCCAGAAATCAAGGCGCTTGAGCTTGGCGATGGCACCGAGCCAGACCGATTGCTCTAGGTATCTCCGGCATCATCGCCCGATTTTTCGAATATATGCCCTCGTATGGCGAGGGGAGATTTTTTGATATACTGGAGCGAGAATTTCTATGCTTGTGATTTTGTGGTTTCACCTGAAGTGCTCACGATGAGTATGAGAAATCTGTTTTCGGATCAGTTTCGAGGAGTGTTATTTTTAGCTTCTGGTTGTTTGATGTGGGTGAGTGCAGTGTTATGTGTATATGCCGATGAGGCTCCTTGGTGGGAAGGGAGTACGGAGTACATCGTCATTGACCACGATACGACATGGGATGGTACACTGACTCACGCGGATATTCCCAAACCAGTTATTGTCGTCAATGATGCTACGCTGACTCTCAAACCAGGGACACATGCCGAGATAGTAAGTCTCTCGGTGTATGATGGGCGCATCCTCGCTCTCGGGAATCAAACAAATCGCATTACTCTGACCAAGGCCTCGCCTGATTTTTCAGATATCCCAGCTGAAGTGTTGGCTCTGCATGATCCGGAATGTTTTCCTTCTGCCTATCCAAGTGGGACGATTGAGTTTGCGGAAAATGTGGAGAGTGATGACGCGCGCGAGGACTCGGTCTTTCAATATGTGGATTTTGACCATCTTGGAAGAAAGGTATCCGATGAAGGGAAACATTGTCCTTCAGAGGTCGGTTTCAATTCATCCGTGAGAGACTTTCTTTCTATCGGGACCGCACATGCAGCAAGCGTGAGAATATTTCGTGATCCTGCACTTCGCGTGACGAATGGGCGTGTCAAGATCGAACATTCTGCTTTTATAGGGAGCACGACTGCCGCCATCGAAGTGCAATTTTCTTTTGAGGATGATTGGACATCGCACGACCTCCTGTCCGTGAGTGATTCTGAGTTTGAGGAAAGTGGTGAACGCATTGCCGTTGAGACACACTTTCGTTTCCCTGAGGGGCACTGGGTGATTGAGTATGCCGATCATGTCCGCTTGACCAATAACTGGTATGGGCATGAGGATGGCCCGAGTTTTGCTCCGTTGTTTTCTTCACCTGGTGAGCGGCTGCTTGGGGATACGCTGTTTATTGGTTGGAGCCGGATGCCATTTCATTGTAGCGGGACATGCCCGTCAAATGTGCTGTTGCTCCCGGGTATCAAATTGAGCCGATTGTACGCTGAAGGAGCGCATGGCACTGAAGATCAACTCTGGCCGCCGAATTTTTTTGGGGATGATCTCGAAGATCTTGGGCTTGACGCAGATGGTAAGAGTATCAAAACGGTGTATACGAAAGAAGACGACGTGCTGAGTGAAGTCGGGACCTCAGATATTTATGCATCATTCATCGATCAGCTCCAAGAGCTCAAGGCAGCCGGAACACTCAATGATTATGAGGTTTTTTCCTATGATTGGCGCAAGAATGTTGAACAGGTGGTGGCAAATGGATCGCTGCGCAAGGATGGTGAATTGGTTTCGGTTGTCGAGACGCTCTCGTCGCTCGCGACTTCTTCTCGGAGTGGTAAGGTGACTCTTGTGGCACATTCAAATGGCGGGCTCGTCACCAAGGCGCTCATGCTCGAACTCGAACGGCAAGGCAGGACTGATTTGATTGATCAAGTGGTCATGGTCGGGGCTCCGCAGATGGGCACGCCGCTCTCTATGCTCTCACTCCTCTATGGCTATGATGAATCAGTACTTTTTGGGGCACTCATTTCTCGAAGCGAGGCACGGACATTGGCCGAACACATGCCGGGAGCATATGGACTGCTGCCTTCACGTGAGTATTTTGAACGGGCACAAGAACCACTCATTTCTTTTGACGCGGTGCATACGCGGTATCGCGCGTTGGCTGATGCTTATGGTGAGGCGATTGGAGATATCTCTGAGTTTGGACGATTTTTCTCCGGAGAAGATGATCATCGGTCAAAGCCAGAGGCTGATGATGTCGAACAGGAAAATGTCTTGTTGTCGACGCTTCTGGCAGAGGCACGAGAGACACATGAGCGGCTCGATCATTGGGTACCACCGAGCGGAATCAAGGTGGTGCAGCTCGCTGGCTGGGGTATCGATACTGTGAGCGGAGTGAAATACACCGAAAAATCCCTGGAGCGATGCTACTACTCCGGATCCTCATTACCTTCGTGTGTGGATGAGGGGAAGTATGAGCCGATATATGAGCCGGTGTTTACAGTGGATGGGGATAAGGTTGTGACTGCGCCGAGTGCCTTATTGCTTCCAGAAGCAGAGAATGTAACGCGGTACTGGGTGGATTTGTATGCAAACAATAGAGGACTTAAGACAGACCGGAACCATAAAGATTTATTCGAAATCAATTCAGTCAGAGATCTTCTGTCAAATATCATTACTCACCACGCGGAAGCTGAGCTGCCTGCCTATCTTAAGACTTCCCGTCCGGATAATTTCGACGGCGCCGCTTCGCGTATTCGCATGTCTCTCTATTCCCCACTCGACATCCATCTCTATGACGCGGATGGCCATCATACCGGACCGAAACAGGAGACCAGAGACGGACAAACCATCACCATTTTTGAAGAAGGGATTCCTAATAGCTCATACTTCCAATTTGGCGAACGCAAGTATGTGAGTTTTGGGAGTGGAATACCGATACGAGTGGAGCTACAGGGCTATGCCCTCGGAAGCTATACGCTCACACTTGAGAGCGTACATCCGAACGCCACGGGAGAGGAAATTGTTGCCACGACTACCTTTGCTCATCTTCCGACAACAGAAACGACGCGAGTGACGCTCGACATTCCTGCCGCCGGTCTTGAAGCTCTTTCGCCACTGCGAGCTGATATGGAAGGCGATGGTACGGATGAATATGTCGTGACACCGGTGCTTGGAGGCACAGCGACACTTGACCCTCAGGATATCACTGCCCCTGTTACAACCGCGCGGCTCACCGGTACGGTCGGAGTAGGTGAATGGTATACGAGTACGGTAACCGTGACTCTTTCAGCGGAGGATGAGGAGAGTGGTATTGAGAAGACTGAATATTCTCTTGATAACGGAGATTCATGGACTCTGTACACTGAGCCCATTCTTCTTGAACAGGAAGGAATTTTCTCTCTGCAGTACCATTCTCTTGATCAGGCAGGCAATCAAGAAGACACGAAGACTCAGTCCATACAGATAGATAGGGCAGCTCCCGAAGCGAAAGTCGTGTTTAATCCCGAAACTCAGCGGCTTGATATTCTTGGGCAAGACGCTGTTGATGTGCATGTACCACCAGCGGTCATGCAGATGGTGGATATTCCTCTCAAGCTCGAACCCTGGCAGCTTTTCCTGAGTAAATTCTTTCACATGACTTGGCCGACCAAGAAGACTGTGTTGACTGCGACGCTTACTGACGCCGCTGGTCATGTGACTGTTCTCCGATTTGATCAGGATAAGAATCAAAAAGGCCGGATTTTCCTCACGCTCCGATCGGTGGAGCGTGACGGAGTCGTCACTGAATCAGAAGCCATACTTCGATACAAGTGGAAACGAGATACCAAACAGCAGTATACTCGCTTAGCAACTTCACTTCGAACGTCAGGAGACTGGATAGAGACGCATTATGTGCTCGCGAAAGATCAGACCCGAGTGATGCGTTTCGCGCGTGACATCGTGGATGATGAAAATGATGACCAAGCCGATCATCGGCCAATTCGAGAGAAGCTCCCAGGACGAGTGATTCCTGGTATACTGACACAGTCAGGGAAAGTACATATCGTGTATTAAAAAATATATATGGAACAAAAAACATATTGGTGGAGAGTGTTGGTGATATTGTTTGCTGTGGTTTTATTGAGCTATGGGTATATTGCTGCTTATCTGAATGTTCGTTTATATAATCCTTACATTGATTCTTTGTTATTTCTTTCTTTGTCGTTGGGTGTTGTTTCTGTTCTCACTTTTTTTGTTTGCGATTCTGTGTTTTTTAAGTGGTTGTATCTGACTATTCTATGGGTAATAGTTTCTGGTGTGTTGCTTGTGATGACTCCGCAATATCCTGGAGGGTGGGCATTCTCTAGCCCAGGGAGAGAATCCGTCTCCATCTGGCTCAGCGTGCTCTTTGTCATCATCAGCCTCGCCAAACTTGTGGGAGATACCAAAAAATTGCGACAGGGTGGAGAGAAGTAAGAAAAGAAAATATCTGGAACAGAAAATAGACCAATCATGAGTATTGACTTTGAGTCTTACTTGTGATTTTATTATCTTGCCTATGTCGGCATATGTTCTTGAAAGGTTTGATCATGCGCCAGATTCAAAGAGAAGATCTTGGTGTAATTCGTTTCATTTCTGTTCCACGCGGTGGAGCACCACTTTGGGTTCGTGAGGCGTGGATTGGGGTCGAGGTTCCCTGCCTGTTTTCGCACGATGGTGTGCCGCTCAGTGCAAGTGATACCGTGCGTGATGTGGAGACAGGGTTGGAAGTTCCGGACTACCCTGGCTACATCGTGCTTCAGACGCACGCTATTGAAGCGCTTCGGCAGCAATCTCCCAAAGCCGCCAAGTATTGGAGGAGCCTCGGTTTTCCGTACAACGAATGCGCTTTGTTCCTCTTCGATCATGACTCAGCGGAAGTTGTGAAGCCGGTCAAGACTCGTAAGGAGTTCTGGCAATGCTTCAATGACGCCTAGGTGTAACCTATTTCTCTGATGCAACAATGCGTCTTGAGTGCCGTCTGGTATCATCCAGCAGCCTCTTTTTTATAAGCGCCGGTTTTCGAGTAATCTAGAAAAGGAAGCCATTTCCATTTGGTTCAGTAAATGGTGGCGATCGGTCTTGACTCTCGGGTGTATACTAGAAGTGTGGGTAATTCGCTTGAGATATGAGGAGTATGAAAAAAGGCTATCACGCAGATATTGAGCAATTGACCGAGGAGAATGCGAATTTTCGCCAGGTGCTCTACACAGCCACGGATTGTCAGCTGGTACTAATGTCGCTCCTTCCAGGAGAAGAAATTGGTCTGGAGGTGCATGAGGAGGGAGATCAGTTTTTCCGTTTCGAGAGTGGGACGGGCAAAGTGACTATCGATGAGACGGAATATATGGTGAAGGACGGGGACGCGGTTATCGTACCGGCTGGAGCTAGGCATAATGTAATAAATACATCCGACACGGAGGCGCTCAAGATGTACACCATCTATGCCCCGCCGCATCATCAGGACGGAGTGGTGCGCGCGACGCGTGCCGAGGCAGAAGCAGACGAGCCGGCATTTGATGGAGTCACGACGGAATAGAAAGAGCTTCATCAAAGCCTGCTATATTTTTTAAGGATATAGGTGTATGGAAACAAGACCAATCAAACGGATGTATCGGAGCAGAACAGACAAAGTGTTTGCGTGTGTGTGTGCTGGTTTGTGGGAGTACTTCGTGATTGACCCGGTGATTCTTCGATTGCTGTGGATTTTTGTGACGGTGTTTACCGGGTTTGCACCTGGTATCTTGGTATATATCTTTGCGGTCTTCATCATACCGGTGAAACCACTGGAATCATCAGTGCTGCATCAGTAATATGTAGGAT
>CAYOHD010000040.1:0-6983 GCA_964403705.1 uncultured Bdellovibrionales bacterium
GTATAGTGCTGGCTGTTATGACGGCTGTGGCACAGTATGTTCAGTTGAAAATGATGATTAAGAATCAGCCAAAACAAGAAGAAAATACTTCTGGAGAGCCAGATATCGCGTCAATAATGAACAAACAAATGGTTGTTATTATGCCAGCCATGATTCTTATTTTTGGTGTCACCTTGGCCTCAGCGTTGATATTATATTGGTTCGTCTCGACACTCTTTATGATTGGGCAGCAGCAGTATATACTCAATATTCAGAAGACAAAGCAACAGATAATCGCGTAATGAAAGTACGTCTATGCAAGCAACACCAGAGGATGTTCAGGATATTCGAGATTTAGCGATGGAGTTAGCAGAAAAGCTTGGTTTTGAGGCTGAAGTAACTATTTCTGATGATATTCTGGAGGAAGGCGCGCTTCGGGTCGCTTTTTCAGTGAAGGAAGATCAGCATTTTTTAATCGGACAACGAGGAGCTAATCTTGCGGCTTTACAGCATCTTTTCCGAGCTTTGTGCCGGAAAAAAGGGAAATCGCTTCTTGGTGTGACACTTGATATTAATAATTACGTCAAGGAAAAGGAAGAGCTCCTTTTTCAAGATGTGGATAAGGCAGTCGAAGAGACGCTGGCTCAGAATGCTTCTGTCGCTCTCCGACCGATGTTTTCTTTTGAAAGGAAGTTGGTGCACCGGTATCTTTCGGGGCATCCAAAAGTACGAACTGAAAGTGCTGGCACTGGAGAGCAGAGAAAGATTTTCATTCGTCCAAAGATTTCGACTGATGACGTGTCAGAAATCGGAGAATAGAGTATCCTAGCAACATGGCCATTGCACGTAAACTCGCTTACAACGTGATTTTTAATTCTCTACTGAAGGTAGTATCAACAGTGGTACTGTCGCTTTTTCTCGTTCGGTTGATTACGGGATATCTTGGGCAGGAGGGATTTGGGAAATATGCGACAGTGTTGGCATTTTTCTCGTTTTTTTCTGCTATTGGAGATCTTGGGCTCGGACAAGTAACGGCTCGGGAGATCTCGAAAGAGGGCGCTCACGAAAGGAAGATCCTCGGGAATGTACTTGGTTTGCGACTCGTGAGCTCGACGCTCCTGATTGTGACGGCTCCGGCTATTATTTTCTTCTTTGATTATTCTCCTGAGGTGAAATGGGGTATTTTGATTGTCGCCTGTGCGTCTCTGTTTAGTTCTTTGTCTTTCGTAATGAATAGTATATTTCAGAAACGGATTGCAATGGATCGGGTCGCGATGGTTGAGTTTGTTGGGAAACTCATTCAGGTAGGTCTCATAGCGCTTATTGTGAAATTTGATTTGGGTTTTCTACCGATTGTGTTCTCTGTTCTCACGGCTCTGGCCTTCAACGTCATTACGGTATTCATAGTGAGTCGTAAGTTTGTGCGTTTTTCGCTACAATTTGACTTTCTATTTTGGAAAAACTTCTTAAGAGAGTCCTTGCCAATGGGGGCGACAGCCATCATTACTTTTGCGTATTTTAAAACAGATACAATTTTACTTTCCCTGTTTCAACCAAGCGCTGAGGTAGGTATCTACAATGTTGCTTACAAAATCATCGAAAACCTCGTTTTTTTTCCTGCCATGCTTGCTGGTTTGATTCTTCCTTTGCTTGCGCGATATTTTGTTTCCGATAAGCTGAAATTTCGAGAAATTGCCAACAAAACCTTTAAAGTATTTGTCATCATTGTTCTGCCTATTGTCATTGGAACGGTGTTTCTTGCGAAAGACATCGTGCATATTATCAGTGGACCTGAATTCTCTGCCTCAATTCCCGTACTTCGTATCTTGGCATTTTCTTTGGCATGTATTTTCTTTGGGCATTTTTTCAATATGATTCTTATTGTGGGTCACATGCAGAAAAAGCTTATGCAGGTGTTGCTTTTTGTGGCAGCTTTTAATATTACCCTCAATCTATTCGTTGTATCCCGCTATTCATACTTCGGAGCTGCCACAGCTGCTGTCTTGACTGAGGGATTAGTGGTTTTACTCACTGGTTTCTTAGTCTATCGAAACCTTCATTTTTTCCCGCGATTCATTGGGGCTGGCAGGGTGATATTTTCCGCGATTGGTATGGCAATCGTTCTCTATTTTCTTTCGCATGCCTCGTTTCTTATTGCTGGAGGTGTTGCTTCGGCGGTGTACATTGGCTTGTTGTGGCTTACACGAGCTATTTCCTCTGAAGAAGTGGCCAGTCTCTTTGCGAAAGGAGATGATGAAAGAGGAGAAATCCAAGTTATTCCCTAATATTTTGACTTGGGATGGATGTGTACTTCTTGAAATGACAAGGACATGCTTGTTGTAATCGGTGAGAGTGCGTATCCAGGAGTATTTTTTGGAGTCTTGTTTGGGCCTTAAAGAAAAATTATGGAGCACAATACAAAACCAGAGATGGTGGCAGCCATTCTCGTCAATTATGAAAGTGGAGATGATTTAGTAGCTGCGCTTTGGTCATTATCACAATTAGAAAAGGCCCCGGATGTATTCATCGTTGTTGATAATGCCTCCCAAGACAACTCGCTTTGTTTGGCTGAGAAGGACTTCCCTCGACTTATTGTGATCCGAAACTCCGAGAATGTTGGATTCGCAAAAGCAGTCAATCAGGGGCTCAGAAAAGCAGGCGAATCACAAGCAACACATGTCTGGTTGTTTAATCCAGATGCTCGAGCGAGAGAAAACGCTTTATCTGAGCTTATTTCTGCCACGCGGAGTATGCCTCAGGCTATTTTTTCACCGGTTATTTTTGATAATCAGGGAAGAGTATGGTTTTCTGGGGGGCGCCTTTCTTGGTGGCGCATGCGAGCTGTGCACCGGCAGACCAGGTCTTTACAGAGCGAAAATGAAGACTTTTTGACTGGTTGTGCACTCTTTATCCCCATGCAGGTTATCAGTATTGTAGGAGAGTTTGATGAGAACTTCTTTCTGTATTACGAGGATGCTGATTTTAGTGTTCGAACGAAAAAAGCGGGCTTTCAGCTGCGGGTGGTTCCTGAATCGAGAGTTGATCACGCAGAAGAAAGCCAAAATAATCCTCAGAAAGTCTACTACCTGGTGTATTCCGGACTTTTTTTCTTTTTTAAGCACGCATCGGGCGTAAAAACAGGATACTTGAGAATGTATGCTACAATACGAAGACTAAAAAATTGGGTGGATTGCTTACTTTGGGGAGGAAAGGAAGCTGCTCTGGTACAGCAGGCTTATGGGGATTTTTTCCGAAAAACACGCTAATCCGAAATATTCTCTTATTACCGTGAATTATCGGAGTATTTCCGCACTCGGACGGATGTTCCGGAGTCTTCCCTCGGATTTTTTCTTAGATGGAGAAATGTTGGTTGTGAATAATGACCAAGCCGAGTCTCTGCTTTTGGAAAAGATGTTCCAGGGCGTACGGGCTGTTCGTATCCTCGAAACAGGCAAGAACACGGGGTTTTCTTATGCCTGTAATCGTGGCGCTTCGGTGGCGAGAGGAGAAGTTCTTGTGTTCCTGAACCCAGACGTTCAGCTGAATTCGTCTTCTTTGAATTCGTGGCTCAAGGATCCCTTGGAGAGTACAAAGGTAATTATCGCTCCCATTCTCCTTCAGCATGGTTCTCCAGAACCATGGAGTAGTGGCTGGGTTGTTTCCCCTTGGAATATTCTTCTTCAGAATATTTTTCCATTTTCGAAGGGATGGTCTTTTCTCTCTCACAAATCTCTTGGCTGGGTAAGTGGCGCAGCATTCGCAATCAAAAAAACAGACTTCGATTTCCTAGGTGGCTTTGACGAAGGGTATTTCTTGTATTACGAAGATGTTGATTTGTGTCGTCGAGCCAAAAAAGAGGGTTTCAGCATTCGGAAGAATCAGCAGGTGTATTTTTCACATCGCGGCGGCGGAAGTCATAATAAAGGGAAAGAAAAACAGAAACAAGCATATTTTGATTCGCAAGACCGATATATTAGAAAGCATTATGGTCTTGCCTGGTCTTCTTTGCTCCGATTCTTGCGCTCGTGTCGATTCTTTTTTCCTCGTATTGTATGCTAATCCTGCGACTGTTTTTCTTCTTTCTTCCGCTCCAGTTTGCCCTATCACCCGTAGAGGGAATCGATCTCCCCTTGGCGCGAGTTTTGTCTGTAGCAATTTGTATAGGGTGGTTTGTGTGGGGTATCTGGAGACTTTCGATACGGATTCAGTGGGGTTTGCAGTCCACCCTTTTTCTTTCTTTCTGGTTTTTTCTCGGGCTCTCTGTTTTTTTTGCGAATGAGATATCCTGGGCGTGGCGTAAGCTCTTTTTTCTGGTTTCATTCTTACCGCTCTATTTCGTATTTCTTGACCAATTAAGTGGGAAGAGGTATCGAAGTATCACTCTTGCCCAGTCTTTTGTTCTCGGGGCTTTTTTGTCAGCACTCATTGGCTGTATTCAGGTGAGTCTACAATTTTTTGTATCGGTGGAAACTCTTTTCGCTTGGTGGACCAAAAGTATACTCCCCTTTTTTCTCGGAGAGGCGTTTTCTGCTGTTGTGGCTGAGTACCCGAGCCTTCTGGTCAATCTTTCTGGGGTGACTGTTATGCGCGCCTCAGCCTTCTTTCCTGATCCTCATATGCATGCTTTTTTTCTCGGGTTAGCACTGCCTTTAGCAGTATTTTTTGCGTGGTATGAAAAAAAAGTGTTGTGGAAGTGGATAGCAGGGATTATTTTGGTGGCAGATTTGCTGACTTTTTCTCGAGGAGCATATCTTGGACTGGCATGTGCTTTTTTGGGATTTTCTCTGTATTATCTTCTTTCTTATCGGAATATCAGCATACGTAAGCTTTTTGTCGGCATTTCTTTTCTAGTCATTTTCTTCTCATTCCCAAACCCGGTAACTCAGCGGTTTTGGTCAAGTTTTTCAGCGGAAGATGGTTCTGTGTCAGCGAGACTCAACCTGTATGAAGAGGCTGTGACACATATAAGAGAACGCCCATGGGTAGGAGCAGGACTTGGAAACTACCCTTTAGTTGTGAAGCCGTCAGCCGATCGACGTGATCCAATATATGTACACAATCTCTGGCTTGATTTGATGGTCGAAATAGGAATAACCGGTACCTTGTTTTTCCTTCTTTTTTTCTTTCGAACAATATGGGTCTCATATGCGCAGGGTAAACAGAGGGAAAAAAGCTTTCATCTAGCTATTTTTTGTTCATTATTGATTTTTTTTGGACATTCATTGGTTGAAAACCCTCTTTTTTCCGTTCAGGTATTACCGGTTTTCCTTTTGATTTTGGCACTTGGGAATACGTCTTATGATCACGAATAAACCCTTTTTTGTTTTACTTGTATGCATCTGGCTTTTGCCCTTTGCTTCAGTGCAATTGCTTCCCTTTGGCATTCCTCTTTACCCAATCGAAGCCGTTTTATTGGTAGCAAGCCCCTTCTTGTTTGAGAGAAGGATAAAAAATGTTTTTCAAACCCGAATTACGCGGAATATTTTCATTTTCGCGCTTATATTATGCGGAGGAATAATTACTTCTTTTTTCTCTAACCCCGAAACATTGACCGGGCTTGGTCAGATCAAAAGCTTTTTTTTCTTTCCTATTCTGCTGTGGCTGGTTGCCACCCCTATTCTGAGTGAGTTTGGCTGCCGAAATCGTGTGTTTTGGCATTTGCGTTGGATGTTTTTGGTGACAGCTGTCTGTGCGGCCACGAGTGTGTTCTTTGGGGGACTGACGTATGATTATCGTTTAAACGCCTGGTTTCAATCGCCAAATCTCCTTGCCCTCTTCTTGCTACCCGGAGTGATACTTTGGTGGGTATACATGCTCTTGAAAGAAAGGATATTTGTATATGAGGGTATTTTTTGGGCAATTATGACTGGAGTATTTGTAGCCACCCAGTCATACAGTGCTTTTGTTGCTGCTTTCACGGCGATACTGTCTTTTTTGTGGATATCTCGTGCATATGTGTTTTGGAGGCGTCCTGTATTCAAAATTATGCTGATTGGTCTTTTGTTGATTGGTACGGGCATCTTTTTGGGTGGCGGAGAAGCGGGAATAACAAAGTGGACAGTCCTTATCACGGGTAATGAGCGTTCATCTCTCTCGTCTCGAGAGATGATTTGGCGGTCAGCATGGAAAATGATACAGGATTCTCCTCTATCGGGTATCGGTCCGGGACGCTTCCAGGAGGTCTATCTGGAATATCAACGCTTTTATCCCCCATACCTCGAATGGGCTGTGCCTCATCCACATAATCTGTTTTTATCGTTTTGGCTTTCATCGGGAATTTTGGGTGTACTTTCAATCGTGTGGCTTTGTTTGTTTCTTCTCTCTTCGATGAGGCAGATATCTCGTAAAATAGAAAAAGCACTGATTGGAGCGCTTTTTCTGGGAGTGTTCGTTGTAGGGCTGTGGGATGTCCCGTATTTTCGGGCTGAATTTTGTTTTGTCTTTTGGTTGATACTCGCTTTATTTTCAGGAATGGTGCTTCGGAAGGGAGACAGTTTTGGTTCAGCGGTATGAAATAAGGAGTTTCAGATTTTTAAAACTCTATCTTATACAGCTTTTGATTTTTTCGTTCAATAAAGTAGAGAGCATCTTCTTTGGATGAGAGAAATAAATCGCTGGCATCGTAAGCTTCCGTCAGATCTTTGAGATCAACAAGACGTTCGGTTTTATTGGTATCCGTGTTCATTCTCCAGAAAGAATCTTGAGAGTGGAGATTCTTCTCGTAATAATCGTTCGGCAAGATGGCGGATTCAGGAAGAGATCCAGGAAGCGCGTAGTAGAGCATGTGTCCATTCTTCGACCAAGTTGTTTTTCCGATAAATGAAGCAGCATTTTCAAGAGTACGAAGCTCGCCGCCTGAGGCATTCATAAGCGACAAGGTAGATTTTTCTGGATGAGATGAGTCCGTAGTGCTCATCAGGACCCGATCTCCTGTAGGAGACCATAAAAAGTCAGCACCGAGCTGATCCAAGAGAATGACCTTGGGAGTACCCCCTGTGAGGGCT
>CAYOHD010000041.1:0-6845 GCA_964403705.1 uncultured Bdellovibrionales bacterium
TAGATGAAATGAAAGACAACCTGGTATCTATGGCAAGTCATGAATTGCGTTCCCCACTCGCGGCGATTCGAGGGTATCTTGAATTATTTGAGGATAAACACCTCAGTTTAGATGACGAAGCTAAGCGCTATCTTGAGAATATTTCGCATTCAGTTGATCGATTGAACACGTTGGTAAGTGATATGTTGGAAGTTTCTCGACTTGAAGGAAATCGGATTCCTTTGGAGCTCGTAGACATAGAACCAGAACCGCTTATGATACAATCGGTGGAAGAGCTTCGTTCTCAGGCAATGCAGAAGGGGTTAGCGCTGAGTTTACTTCCAGTGGAGCCAGCGTTGATATATGCGGATAAAGAGCGAACGAAGGAAATTTTGATTAATTTGATCGGGAATGCACTCAAATATACTGCTCAAGGAACGGTGAGTGTTAGTGGACAAGTCAGGGGGAATGAGTATCTGATTACGGTAGCTGATACGGGGTTTGGTATTTCAGCTGAAGATCAGAAGCGTTTATTTCAGAAATTTTCTCGTATTCAGAATCGGAATACGCAAATGATTACAGGAACCGGTCTTGGTCTATGGATTACCTTTGAGCTTGCCCGAAGGATGAATGGAACCATTACGGTGGAGAGTATCGAGGGAGTGGGCTCACACTTTACACTTCATCTTCCACTGTCGAAGAAAGCGAAGAAATGAGCATGAGGTCACGAAAGTCTCCTCTTTGCTTTGCTCTTCGAAGAATCATTTTCCAAGCTCGAGGAATCCGATTGAGGCAATGCCAAGGATGATGCCAGTGATTTCGTAGAGAGTGATATTCTCATGAAAAAAGAAATATCCAATGAGAGTGAGAGTCAGAATATTGAAAATGACCATAAGCATGGAAGCCACAGCAATATCCTCGTACTTGTAGCTATGTGCGAGTAAGTTCATGCTGATTAAGTAGAGAAGAATTCCACCGATATAAAGTGAGCTATATGAGTGTTTGACCCATTGTTTGAGGACAATATCTCCAATAGTTAAGAGTATACCAGCGGTGATAGTCAGAAAGAGCGCCATAGTGTATCAAAAGAAGTAAGTCTTCTTCTAGTATACAGGAAGAGGAAAGGAAAACATTGATTGTGGTCTCGCGTTTTTTTTTGGTGCTGTACACAGAACATGAGTTTTTAGGAGAGATAGAGAGCGTGTAGTTAGATGAGTGCGTTCTTTATTCATGAAGAAAGGGCGGTTTTTTATATTTGTGTATGATATGATAAACACAAAGAATGAAAGTTATTGACAGTACCATCCATATCGTATGCCATCTTTCGAAGGATTCCAGCACACCGAGGTATCTCATGCGCGAAAACCATTGCCGATTGAGCGGGTTTGGCGTGAGCATGAGCGGGAACCACGGGTCGAGCGTGTTATTTGTTTGTCAGATATTCATAATGATTTGTTAGCGGCACAAGCCAGCTTGAGGCAGCAGAATATTATTGATGAGCATGGAGAATGGAAGCACCCGGTGGATCTCATCATTACTGGTGACAGCATTAATAAACATGAGCCTAATGCCGAAGTACTGAAATATTTCCGACATCTCGAGAAAACAGCGCCAATAGGGTGTTCTGTCACCATGCTCGTTGGAAATCATGAGCTCGATGTGCTAACCCGTATGGCGAATGGGGAGGTAGTAGGATTAAAAGAGAAGATGCGAGAGTTTTTGGGGTCGATGGACGTGGTGTGCAGACGAGGCCCCGTGCTCTATCTCCATCGGTATCCTTCGCTTGGACTCGTGCGAGAGCTTTGGCAGCAATTCCGGGAGCAAGGGAAGAATCCCGATGTTTGGCATATAAACCGCCGATTTCGAGAGGCGGTTATTATGATGCGCCAAACTCCAGAGCGAAGCAAAGCTCTATTTCGTGAGTGTGATGATGGAGGGGATGAAAAAGCGCTTGGAGGTCTCTCTGCCGAATCGTATTACCAGAAGTATGGTGTTCTGCTTGGTCAATTTCTGAAAGAAATGGGGATCACGACTGTTATACATGGCCACAAAAAACAAAAGGAAGGCGGACAGAGATTTGAGCAGTATATACCAGGTATTTGTATGGTAAATAATGATGCTGGGATATCGAGTGATAAGAACCCGGAACATCAGCATCGGATTGGCTCACTTGAAGTTGCTCCCGCATCGGACGGGAGTATTGAAATTACTTGTAGGTATAAGCCGAATACAAAACTAAAAGGCAATATAAAAATACAGGCAACCACCATTCATTGAAGTGTTTTGTATTCAATTTTCAGCTGGTTTTTGAGCCCGGTTTTCGCGGGTCTCAATATTGGCTTCTCGAGCGTGACCGTGGTGAGTAATGTTTTTCGTCTGAAAAGTAAGAAGTCTATGCAAAAAAATACAACACCTCTTCAGACATATAGATTCCGCATTACGGGCGTGCATTGCCAGGCATGCATTCTTCTGACCGAAAGTGAGCTGTGTGAGCATCCAAAAGTTATCGGAGCGAAGTCGAGTCTTCGGAAGGGCCTGGTGGAGGTGCAGGGAGACTTCCGATCAATATCAGAGGAAGCGTTGGTTGAGGAACTGAACGCGCTTCTTCTGAAGCATGGATACCATCTCTCAACAAAGCCCCTTGAAGAGAAACGGAGATGGTCTGATTTTCGCGTGGCAGTCCCGCTTGCCATGTTATTTATCGGATTTTTTATTTTTCTCCAAAAAATGGGTCTTGTGAACTTTGTGAACGTGAAAGAAATGTCGTACGGGGTTGCTTTCCTCATTGGTGTAGTCGCGTCGCTTTCTTCATGTCTTGCGGTAGTTGGTGGGCTCGCCCTTTCTGTTTCGGCGAGTTTCGCGAAGAACGGTGATACCGTGAAACCACAATTGTTTTTTCATGCGGGGCGCCTCATGGCATTTTTCTTCTTAGGGGGATTGATTGGCATGCTTGGTTCTCATCTCACGGTGGGTCCCATGGGTGTCTCGGTACTCGGTTTTCTGACGAGTCTGGTTATGCTTCTCCTGGGTTTGAATTTACTAGATATTTTTTCTTGGACTAAAATAGTCCAGTTAGGAATACCACAAAGCATCGCCGAGCATGCCTATCGATTGAAGAATTGGAATTCTCGTCTGACACCCTTTCTCTTGGGGGGAGTCACTTTTTTTCTGCCTTGCGGTTTTACCCAATCGATGCAGCTGTATACCCTTTCGACTGGCAGTTTTTTTACGGGAGCGTTGACGATGACAGCTTTCGTCTTGGGGACATTACCAGTATTGGCATTGCTCAGCTTTGGTTCGCTTGGGATTCGCTCTGAGGCTCATATGAGTATTTTTTTCAAAACAGCTGGTTTAGTGGTCACTCTGTTTGCGCTCTTCACGTTCTTTGGGAGTTTGGTCGCCATTGGAGTACTTCCCCCTCTTTTTCATCTGTAGCATTGAGAAAAAGAAGGTGACTCAATGAATAATACAATCATATGAAAATATTTTTTTGGATACTGGTGGCTATCTCTCTGTTTATCGGCGGGTATTTTGTGACGCAGTTATTTTTCTCAGGTGAGAATCAGGTTCACGTAAATGACGGAGAAGATGTGAAGAATGTGACTGAAAGCGAAGGGAAACAATATATTGAGATTCGAGCCAAGGGTGGCTATGAGCCGCGCGTGAGCATCGCCAAGGCCGGCATACCAACCATACTGCGTCTTCGTACGGAGAGTACTTTCGACTGCTCTTCTCAGGTTCGTATCCCGAGTCTCCATGTGAGTCAATCGCTTTCTCCTTTTGGTGTGACAGAAGTTGATTTGGGTGTTCTCAAGCCAGGAGTACTCCAGGGAGCATGTAGCATGGGTATGTACTCTTTTGAGATTCGCGCAGAGTAGAATAAGTGGAGAATTGGCTTTTTGGCTCGGGTGCGCTACGATAGGGGTATGAAAATACACCTGACTTCCACAATCAGAGAGGCTATCAACATGGCTCAGGACAAGGGCTCATTGGCTGTTTTTGAAGTACCTCACTTTCAGGTGAGTCGACCAGAGGAAGCGGTATTCGGAGAATATACGTCGAATATTGCCTTAATGATAGCGAAACAAGCTGGACAAAATCCGCGTGCTGTGGCAGAAATTTTGCAAGAGATAATGCTTCAAAATGATGGAGAGAAGCAGATTTTCGAAAAGATTGAAGTGGCTGGTCCGGGACATCTGAATTTTTTTCTGTCCCAGAAAACGCTTGGGCAGATTGTCGACACCATCCTCATGCAGGGGAATTCATATGGGAGTACGGATATTGGACAGGGACAAAAGGTGAATAATGAATTTATCTCCGCTAACCCAACAGGACCTCTTCATCTTGGGAATGGACGAGGGGGATTCTTTGGTGACACACTAGCTCGCGTTTTGCGTAAGGCGGGGTATGAGGTGACGAATGAGTATTACGTCAATGACGCTGGTGAGCAGGTAGTGAAACTCGGGCACAGTGTTCTTCAAGATGATGAGGCGGTGTATGCGGGAGAGTATATCGAGGCGCTTCATCAGGAGTTGGTAGTGAACGGTGTGAATCAAGAGAATGATGCTCGTCTGATTGGTGAGCGGGCGGCAGAATCTATTTTACGCACATACATACAGCCAACACTCGTTGAACGAATGGGTATTTGTTTTGAAGTATTTACTTCTGAGAAGCGAGATATCGTTGAGCAGGGATACGTCGACAAAGCACTCGTACTTTTGCAGAAAAAAAATCTGACCTATGAATTAGAGTCTGCCGTTTGGCTTAAAACAACGGAATTTGGTGATGACAAGGATCGGGTGCTGGTGAAGAGCGATGGTACTCGAACGTATTTCGCTTCTGACTGTGGGTATTTGCTTTCCAAAATGGAACGTGGATTTTCTCGTTTTATCTTGACGCTCGGAGCTGACCATCACGGATACCAGGCTCGTCTGCGGGCTGCAGCGGAAGCGTTGGGGTTCGTTGGACGTTTTGATTTTGTCTTTGTTCAGATGGTGCGCCTGATGAAAGATGGTGAAGAGGTGCGTATGAGTAAGCGAGCTGGCAATGTGGTTGCCATTGATGAGTTGATTGAAAAAGTGGGTACGGATGTGGCTCGATTTTTCTTTCTCATGTACAGCCCTGATACGCACATGAACTTTGATCTTGGTTTGGCCGAAGAACGATCGCAGAAAAATCCAGTCTACTATGCTCAGTATGCGCATGCTCGACTCTCGGGTATTCTTCGCAAGGCTCAGTCTCTAGGATTTGATGTTGAACGAGGTGATGTCTCACTTTTGACGCATCCGAAAGAACGTCTTTTATTGGCTGAATTGCTCTCGTTTCCTGATTTGATAACCGAAACGGCCGAGAACTACACGGTTCATCATTTGCCACAATACGCCATTCGTTTGGCTGATCGATTTCACTCTTTCTATGATGCCTGTCGAGTGATTGATGTTGACCAGCGTTCACTGTCAGAAGCTCGCCTTCGTTTGGTAAAAAGTGTTATTCTGGTGTTAGGTGAAACTCTCCACTTGATTGGAGTCGCTGCGCCAGAGAGTATGTAGAAAAAACAAAAATCATGATTCAGAGACTGCCGAAAAAATATCAGGAAAAGTACGCCAGGCCAAGGGGTTTAGGTGGGCAGGTTCTTTTCTTTGCTTTTAAGATTCTTGGACCAGTAGCACTTTTTTTTATTGCTGCCGTAGGTCTGGATGTATATTCCTTGCTCCGATAATTTTTTGACACAGTAATTGTGATGATGGTTCAACCAATGAAACTTTACCTGGTTCGACATGGAGAGGCCGAGCACAATGTACTCGGTGTGGGTTCCTCCTTGCCTGAAATCACTGAGCGACATTTGACCGAGCAGGGGAAAGCACAAATTCAGGTGGTCGCGGAATCGCTCAAGGATAAACCCATTGCTGCTATTATCAGCTCACCGCTCTTGCGTACTCGTGAGACGGCAGCGATTATTGCGGAAGCCACGGGAATTCGAGTTGATATCGATGATCGTTTGCATGAGACTACTCTGGGAATTTTTAACGAAAAACCAATACAGCTTTTTTTTGACAAGTATCCAAATCCAGAAATGCGCATTAGTCCAGATGAGAAAGATGGTGTAGAGAGTTTTATTGATATGAGAGGGAGGCTCCAGCGTTTCTTGAGTGATCTCGCGAAACACTATACCGGTCAATCAGTGGTGATTGTGTCGCACGGTGATCCACTCGAGCAGCTTCACGGTATCTTGACCCATGAATCACCAGGGATTTCTTCGACGAGTTGGTATCCAGCCAAGGGGAGTTGTACCGAGGTGACGTGGAGCGGAGAATAAAAGTGTTGTCTTGGTGGGAGGCGAAATGGTATAATGAAAAAAATATTTTTCATTATTTCAGTCAGTTTTTTGGATTATCTTAATAAGAAAGAAGAAAAGCTATGGATGAATATCTCGAAGTGTGGAAAAAATACGCGGATTTTCAGGGGAGAGCAAGCCGGCGAGAGTACTGGATGTTCTTTGGGGTGAATCTTTTGTTTTTGATAGTGTTGGGAATCCTCGAGGGTATTATGGGTACGAGATTTCTTGGTTTACTGTATGCGCTTGCTCTCTGTATTCCTTCCTTGGCGGTCGGAGTACGCCGATTGCATGATACGAATCGGAGTGGATGGTGGCTTCTCCTTTCCTTGATACCACTTATTGGTACCATCGTATTGATTGTATTTGCCCTGCAAGATAGTCAGAACGAAGGGAATCGGTATGGTGATGTTTCTGAGCGCACGCGGATTACGAATCAAACTCTTGCAGATTTTATTCAGCAATCTCGAGCAGCCGGGCAAACTGATGAACAAATCAAACTTGCTCTTCTTGAGAAAGGCTGGTCCTATAC
>CAYOHD010000042.1:0-6714 GCA_964403705.1 uncultured Bdellovibrionales bacterium
CATAACCGTACGCTTGGTAATAACAATCCACTGGAAAGAACGAAACAAAGCAATCCAAGCTGCGGCCACGACACCCCAAGCCGGAAAAAGAAGCAGTCCTATCGGCCACACGGTGAGGAAAAATAAGAGGGAAATGAAAAATGGCAATACCCGATCAGGGATACGCTCACGCACACGACTCCCCTCAAGTAAAGCAGATACTTTTGTTTGTAAAACTTCAGCAAAAACCGCCCCTATTTGTTCATTCCCCTGCACCGGTCTCCCTGTAAGTTCACTCAGCTGTTTTCGACCGGTTACCAGAACATTCTCTTGTGCCACTCCCCGAACAGAAGAGAGGGCATCACCAGAAAATTCAACGTTGATTCCCTGAGCCCGAAGACGCCCCACCTCATCGTTCAATTGCTCAAATTGTTTGGTCTCGTCATCATTCGAAAGTAAGGATGATTCGTTTAAAGAGAGAAGATATTCATCCACTGTTTTTTTCTCCCGAATGAGAGACCCAAGTTCAGGTTGAACATACCCACCCCATTCAAGTATTTTTTCGATTACCCCCTGCCCGAGACGAAAACGTGGCTCAAGATCACTCCACGAAAGCGATCGGATATACGTAAAATATCCCAAAGAAAGAGCGAGAGAAAAAGCAAACACGCTCAGTTGTTTTGATACTAATAATGTTCGTACTGCAGAAAATTTGAGACGTTCTTTCTGCTCACGTTCAACCATAAGAGCAGCCAGATACAGAAACAGGACCACGACCATACCTCCAAGGTAAGCTTGCCACCCTGTGGTCTGAAAAAAAATCGGCAGAGTAAAAACGAACGCGCCTATTCCCTTCATCCACTTCTCCTTCCACAGGAGAAATCCGACGAACACCCAGGAAAATACGCCTGAAGCAAATATCAAAGTCATCACCAGACGAAAAGTCTCCGGAAACTGTACGGTATTTGAAAAATACCTCCAAAATGTCCCCGAGAGAATACAAAAAATCACCAGATGAAAGGCCATGAGCTTTTTACGGTGTGTCCACTGCATATATTTTCTTACAGACCGTTTGCTGATTTATTCTGCACGTGTTCCTCAAAAGTTTTCGCAAAAATAGTTTCACCCGTCTCGGGATTGCTCAAAAAATAAAAATATTCGTTTTGTACCGGATGCAAAGTTGCCATTATCGCCGAAAGACCCGGATTTGCAATCGGACCAGGAGGTAAGCCTTTATTCACATATGTATTATAAGGAGAATCAGTCCGTGTTTCCGCAAAAGAATGCTGGACTTTATTCAATCCAAGTATGTACTTCACTGTCGCGTCACTCTGGAGTGGTTGACCAATGGCAAGTCGACGCAGAAACAAATCTGCCACCATCGCTCGATCACGATCACTTCGTACTTCAGTCTCAATAATACTCGCAAGAATAAGGACATCAAAAGCCTTCAAAGGGGTATCTGTCTCCAAAAGCGGCCAGGCTTTCTTCTGAAATGTCCCGAGAAAGGTTCGCACCAAAGTCTCGGCATCTGCCTGTCGATCAAAACGGTAGGTATCAGGAAAGAGAAAACCCTCAAGCCCACTCTCTGAAGGGACAGAAAGAAGGAAGGGAAACTCCACGCGCCACTTTTCTTCTGACCGAGTCACAAGAGACAAAAACTCTTCACCAGGGAGACCGGCTTCCGTAAGTCGTTTCGCTATTTGAAGCGCCGTAAAACCTTCTGGAAATGTCACGCGAACATCCTGAGAAAGTGATTGTCCCGTAGTTATTCGCAGAGCGATTTCTCGTGATGACAGAGTAGGTGAAAGACGATACTCACCCGCTACCATGCCACCATCCAGTTTTTTTAGTCGAGCAAGCGCATACAGAAAACCAAAGCGATTACGCACAATACGCTTATCTGCTAGATGTGTCGCGACCACCCATGCGTTCTCACCATATTTGACTTCGAACACCTGATCCGAAACTGCTAATCCAGACTGACCCGACCAGAGTTCAAGCAAGCCAAGCGTGATGACACTGCCGACTGTCAGTATGAAGAAAAAAGAAAAAAGAAAAAGACGCATACGTCAAAATTATTTGCTCATCAATCACACGTTTCAAAGAGACAAGTCAGAACGACCTCAGAATCAGTGGCACAAAAAAGAATCCGGGAAATTCCTCCTTATACAGCTCATCCTCACTTCGTTTTTCAAAATAACACAGATGATTACGGATAGGCATAACCATTTTCCCCGAGAGCACGAGGCGTTGCCGAAAGGACGACGGCACACCATCTACCGAAGCGAGGACTAAAATGCGATCAAATGGTGTGTCTTCCTGCAATTCATTCTGCCCTTCACCCAAAAAACACTCGACACGTCCACTCTTAATAAAATCAAATTTCTCCAAATTGCGTTGCCCCAAGAGATGCAAATCTTCAATTCTTTCAAATGCAATGACTTTCCCCTGATGACCTACCGTATAGGCAATAAGTCCAGTCACCCAGCCAGACCCGCTCCCCACAACCAACACCCGATGTCCCTCTTTAATTTCGAGTAATTCCAACATGACCGCCACCAAACTCGGCTGTGGTCCCATCTGACCATGACCAATTGGCAAGGGAATATCCGCGTCAGCTTCATCTTCGAACTCCTGAGGAAGAAATTCGGCACGAGAAACAGATTCAAAAGCAGAGACCAATTCTTCTGAACGCAGGTAATTATTTTGTTTCAAGGTCTCTACCAGGGGTACCATACACGCAGTGCGTTAGATGCCAATAACCTGTATCAAGACATCGCGTTTGCGCGAACCATCAAACTCAACCGCAAAAATATTTTGCCGCTCCGTAAGACGCATTTTTCCTTTTTCTACCGGGATTGTTTCGCTGTTCCCCAAAAGAATCGCCTTACAATGTGAATGGCCATTACTCCGACCATCCGACGTGCTGTCTCGTTTCAACTCAAACAAGTCATGCGTGTACTGATCATCTACCGGGACTATCTTGTAAAGAACGCGCATGAAATCCTGCAAAAGCATGGATTCATTATGATTAATAGCCACGCCCATGGTGGTATGTGGGACATAAATCAAGACCTGACCTTCTCGAATCCCGGAATGATCAATAATCTCCTGGACCCGATCAGTGATGTCCATAAATTGAATCTGCGTCTTGCTCTCAAGATCGATTTGCTCTCGATGAATTTTCATATTGGTTTTTATGAGATAGGCACACAGGAAATTCCTAGACTGCGCCAAGCTCTGTTTTCAATTTGTCTTTTGTTTGAACACCGACCAACTCTTTGACCACCTGTCCTCCCTTAAAAATCTTCAGAGCAGGGATAGACATGATGCCATATTTCTGAGCAACCCCAGGGTTATCATCGACATTCAGTTTGGCAATCTTGGCATTCGTAACTTCACTCGCCAGTTCATCAATGACCGGACCCATCATCTGACACGGGCCACACCATGGTGCCCAAAAATCCACCAGGACAGGCTTATCACTTTTGAGTACTTCTGCATCAAAATTTGATTCCGTAAGCTCTAAAGCCATATACATACATACCAATAATTACTTTTCTAGTATACCTTTTTTCATTTTTTTTTCCAAGAATCTCCAAGTAACTGCCTCAATACTAATTCTTCAGTATCGCAAGGAAAGCCTCTCCTGGGATCGAAACCTTCCCCTGACCTAACTCCTTAGCCTTCTTTTTTCCCCGTTTCTGTTTTTCAAGCAGTTTTTTCTTTCGCGAAAAATCCCCCCCATAAAGACCTCCCGTCACATCTTTGCGATACGCAGAAATCGTCTCACGAGCAATCACCTTGGCACCCACAGTAGCCTGAATCGCGACAGCGAAGTTTTGCCGAGGAATGACGAGCTTCAATTTCTCAGCGATACGCTTTCCCTCTTCTTGGAGGAGACGCTTCGGTATCATTCGGGAGAACGCATCAATGCGATCGCCAGCCACCAAGATATCCAAGCGTTCCACATCACTCTCCCTGTACCCAATAGGCTCATAATTCATCGAGGCATACCCCTGAGTTGCACTCTTAAGTTCATCATGAAAATTCACGATCACGTCCATCAGTGGTGCCTCAAATGAAAGCAACACTCGCGTCTCATCAAGATATTCGGTATTTTTATACGTCGCTCGAATTTTCTGAGACAAATTCATGACATTCCCCAGGTACTCACTCGGCGTAATAATCGATAGGTCAACATACGGTTCATAAATCATCTCGATATTTGAGGGATCCGGAAGACTCGAAGGAGAATACATCGAGAGACGTTCCTCCCGACCAATCAATTTGATCTCATACACCACGGAGGGCGTGGTGATAGTCGGCTCCATATCGAACTCGCGACGTAATCGTTCCTGAATAATCTCTAGATGAAGAAGCCCGAGAAACCCGCAACGAAATCCCCGCCCGAGTGCCTCATTCGATTCTGGTTCAAAGACAAAAGCAGCGTCATTCAGTTTGAGCTTCTCAAGTGCGTCGCGCATCGATCCGTATTCATCACCATCCACGGGATACAAGCTCGCGTAAACAGTCGGTTTGATTTCTCGGTATCCAGGAAGCATCTCAACACCAATCGGTTCGCGATCCTTCGGCTTCCAAGTAATCGTGTCACCCACACGACAATGCGCCACTTCCTTGAGTCCGGTCGCGATATACCCAATCATACCCGCCTCAAGTATCGGTGTCGGTATCAAATTTGGTTTGAAAAATCCCACTTCCACCGTCACGCTTTCGTGTCCAGTTCCCAACATGTGAAGAATATCGTCCCGTTTCACACTCCCATCTACCACTCGTACACAGGCAACCACTCCTTTGTATACATTATAAACAGAGTCAAAGATAAGAGCGCGCAGTTTTCCTTCACGACTCCCTCCTGGTGCCGGTACCCGTTCAATGACACGCTCGAGCACGGCCTGAACACCCAGTCCGGTTTTTCCACTCGCTTCCAAGATATCCCCTTCCGGACAGCCAAGAATATGTACAATTTCTTTCTTGGTCTTCTCCACCTGCGCATTCGGCAAGTCAATTTTATTCACCACGGGTATAATAGTCAGTCCTTGCTCGATAGCCAGGTAGAGATTCGCCAACGTTTGAGCCTGTACACCCTTGGTCGCGTCAACCAACAACACCGCCCCCTCTACTGCCGCAAGTGACCGAGAAACCTCATAATGAAAGTCGACGTGTCCGGGCGTATCAACCAGATTTAATTGATACTTCACTTCGTCCACGGTGTACTGCATTTGTACCGGCTGAAGCTTGATTGTAATACCGCGTTCTCGCTCGAGATCCATCTGATCGAGTACCTGATCTTTCATTTTACGATTCTCCACCGTATGCGTCAGCTCAATCAAACGATCGGCCAATGTACTTTTTCCATGGTCAATATGCGCGATAATACAAAAATTTCGAATGTGTTCCTGCTGCATAGTACAGTCTTTTTTCCGTGTCAGTGAGCAAATACAACCCAAACCCTCTGCCCAAAAATGAGCCTCTCTCTCACACTACGGAAAAAAGCGTCGAAAAGCAAGGAAAGAGGCATAAAAAAGAGGCCGAAGGAAAATATTCCCCCGGCTCCCTGTCCTACCATTACCTTCCTTATTCCGAATGTCCCTCCGCAAAAAAAGTGTCCATAACTTCCGAAAACTTCTCTCCTGGGAAATGATGCCCTACCAAGGCCTCGATAATACTCAGTTGGCGAGCAATCTTCGCTTGTAGCATGATGGAGCGCGGATCACCCGGCACAAAATCAACATCCCACAACACCGGATCCGCTCGACACACCATACCCCAGCGCAGTGGTCGTCTTTGAGTCAGCCAACACCTCAGCGCGAGATCAAAATCGTCCATGCCGGCTCGAGTGACCACTCCAAACCCAGGAACGGTAATCGTTCTTCGATCATTTCCATCGCAGTTCTCGGGAGAAAATCCGTTGATCGATTGAAGGGTCTCCACTTGACCAGAGGCAGGCAGTGTTCTGCGCCAACCTCCACTGATACAACAGCCAGTACCGCTTTCGATACACGCCCACGAAATCCAGACTGTGTCGCTCGAGATGCGACAACATGCGTGCAAGGATACCTCCCGTCATCGCCATTTCAGGATTCCATGACAGAATATACGATATCTCCTCCTGATCAACGGCAGACCGCCAACCAAGATTCAAAGCATGCGCACTGCCGGCATTGTTTCCCCATTTCCGATCGACGAAAATATAAATCAAACCATCTTTGATCTCATCAGGAAACGTCCTCCTGAGAACCATCGTAGTCGCTGTCTCACCAGCACCATCAACGTATTCACCCAGACCAAAACGTGAATCGCCGTTCGAGACAATAACGATTTGCTTCACCGAAGCATCCCTGGAACTCAAAAAAGTCCGGAGTGGACGCACCAGGCGTGTCTCGAAGTCTGCTTCATCAAACAATTTTGACGCGCCGTTCTGCTTCGGATCAAGAAAACCGCAACCCGCCTGAAACCAACGAATCACAATCGCAATCTGAGGCGTAAAAAAAGAACCAATCGCGTGCATCTTCTTCTCCTTCACTCTTCATTTTTTTAAAACCGCTCCAAGCAGCGAACAAAATATCTCTTTGTTTCAATCAATTCAAGATTGAAAGCAACTCTATCGGTTTAGAGACAAAATGTCAATGCTAACAATGCTCAAATCCCTCGAATAAGAGCCAAAACCTGCACGAAACGCAACCTTGACTTTTTCCATTAGAAAGAGTA